>JAYTGY010000022.1:0-11831 GCA_043733065.1 Ferruginibacter sp. | reverse complement strand
TATTTTTTATATAATGGATATGCTTCTTTGCCGTAAGCACTCATGCACATTATTTTTTTGCCTTCTACATACGCAGGCATGGCATCCCACACAAACTTGCGGCTGCTGCCCCATGCAAAGTCACGTACCATATCGGCTTTAAAAATCCATGTTTTCTTTTGGGTAGATTTTGATGCTTCTCTTGCAGTAGCTTCTGCTAGTGTTACTACTTCTGTTGGTTCTTTTGCATTTTGTGCAGTAGCCCAACGTGCTTGCTGTGCAGGTGTAAGCACGGCTGCATAATTTTGGCATTGCCCTGTTGCCATTACCACATGGTCTGCAGGCACTGTCATGGCTACTTTAAAATTACCAAACGTAAGTGTAAACTCTCCGCTACCTACAAATTGATGATTTTGCCAGCCTTGGTTATCGCTATACACACATAGGCGTGGGTACCATTGTGTGATGGTAAACAAATCGTTTCCATCGGCAGGAAAATTTTCGTAACCACCACGGCCACCATATTTGGTACGCTCAATAATATTGTAATTCCATTCTATTTTAAAAATAAATTGCTGCCCAGGCTTTAGCGTTTGTGGTAGCTCTACACGCATCATGGTTTTGTTGATGGTATATTTTAAAGCAGCACCAGCAGCATCTGTAATTTTTGTTATGTTGTCGCCATATTCTTTATCGAGCTTGCCAGTGCTAAGTCTTGTAAGTTCTTGCTCGCTTAAAGTTTTTTGCATTCCATTACTCGTTTGATAGCCAGAGTTGTTTACAGAACTGTGTTCGTTTTCATCTAACTGCAACCATAAGTATGTCAAATTATCTGGAGAGTTATTAAAGTAGGTGAGTGTTTCTTTGCCAGATAATTTCCTGTTTGGTTCATCGAGCTCGCATACGATATCGTAATCGCAACGCTGCTGCCAATATTTTGGGCCAGGTGCACCACTTGCTGTACGATACTCATTTGGTGTGGGCAATATAGTTCCTAATTGTTCGAAACGATTGCCATGGTTGCTGCCGGGGTTGTTGCGGATGTCTTGTGCAAAGCTTATAGCAGTTGCAATAAAACTTAAAAGGAGTAAAAGGAATTTCTTCATGTGATTTTTGATTAATATTTATGACTGTTTTAATAAAGATTTAATAAATTTTGAAAGCTATCTAAGAAACTAATGGCTTCTTTGTATAAACCAATTGTAACTTCTTTTTCGTATTCTATACCTTCCTCGTAGTCTGACGAATGTCTGAAAAAGAAGATACTTGAATAAAATGTGGCGAGATCTTCGTCAATTAAATTTGTTACAGTGAAATGTTTATGCAGCATTGTTTTAACACCTGAATGTGTTTTGGCATTAATATTATTTTTGTATAGTAAAGCAGTTGCCAAATAAAAACAAGCGTAATAAATTCTATTTATAGCTTCGTTATAAAAATGATTTTCAATTAAAAGTTGAGCAGCTTTTATTGATTGATTAGATTTTCTAATTTTAAATGCAATTAATTTATCAGACTCTTCATTAATCATAATAATATACCATCTGCTTTTACATTTTTATAAAAAGGGCTAATAATGTGTTTGTTTTCCCAAATTTCCTTATTGTAAACTAAAGGACTGATTGTTGTTCCAATTTCAATCTCAATTTTATATAAAGGGTATGTTATTTTCTTTATTTCGTCGTAGCTTAATAGCGAATGTTTACTTACCAATATTAGTAAATCAATATCGCTTTCCTCTTTCTGCTCTCCACGAGCGTATGATCCGTATAAGATAATATCGGCACTTGGCTCTACACTTTGTACCGTTTTCTTTATACGATCAAACAATATGGAATTATCTTTCTTCATTGAGCCATAAAGTTACCATTTTAAAGTATTCGCTCCAACGCAAATTTTACCGCCCATGTAAAAGTTATGGTACTTAAAATATATACCCACCATTTTTGCGGCAGCTTGGCAATATTTACTATTACATAACTTGCTAGTAAAATTATTGTTACGATAATAATTTGTCCAACTTCTAACCCAATATTAAAGCCAAATAAGCTCCAGCCAATGGTTTGGTCTTTAGCCAACATAAACCGAATAGTATTTGCAAAGCCAAGACCGTGTATAAGGCCGAAGAATAATGCAAAGGAATAATTTAACCTTACTGCTTTTTGCGAAACATTTTTTTGCAATACATTAAATATACTTGTGATGATGATGGTGCAGGGAATTAAAAACTCTACTAATTTTTCATTCACATATACTATGTTATACACGCTAAGTGCGAGCGTAAACGAGTGCCCAATGGTGAAGGCGGTAACGAGTACCAATACTTTTTTAAAATCTTTTAAAAGATAAATGGCCACAAGTGCAATGATAAAAAGCTGATGATCTAATGCAGATGTGCTGATGATGTGCTGCCAACCTTCTTTAAAATAAAATGCTAAATCGTTCATGATGCTGGAGGGTAAATATTTTGAAATTCAATTTACCGCAGAGAAATAAGTTAGAAGAGTTTTCGCAGAGAATCTCAGCGTAATCTCCATTTCTCTTTTTCTCTGCGGTTATTTTTTAATTTGTAATCAATTACGATATAGGCAATTTTAAATACAGCTTATTAAAGTATTGTAGTTTATGGTAAGTTTGCATTTGTTTATACGTCAAATGTAATTAAAATATTAGTTTTAAATATTATGCAAAGTTTTTTATTTAAATGCTTATTGGTATCCATGTTTAGCTTTTCTGCAAATACAAATGTGGCGCATCATCCCATATTTATGAGCGTTACCGAAATAGAGCACAATGCAAAAACAAAATCACTCGAGGTAAGTTGTAAAATTTTTACAGATGATTTTGAAAAAGCGCTGCGTGCTAAGTACAAAACCAAGGTGGACTTATTGGATGGACTGCTAAGAGAAGAAATGGATAAACTCGTAAGCGATTATGTGAAAAAACATTTGCAAATAAGTGTAGATGGGAAAACTACTCCATTAAAATATGTGGGCTACGAAAATATTGAAGATGGCATTTATTGTTATTTTGAAATAGAAAATATTATTGCCCCTAAAAAAATAACCATAACCGACGATATATTGTACGAATACAAAAAAGAACAAATAAGCATATTACATGTAAGTGTAGGAGGGAAGCGGCAGAGTACTAAATTGAGTAATCCGGAAAAGCTGGTGATAATGGAGTTTTAGAACTTTAAAATTGAGTATTGAAAATTGATTATTGAATATTTTTCGATAGTATCTAAAATTACATTGAATATAAGAAAGCATTTCCACCATCACAGGCTAAAGTCCCCCTGCGGGGGATTTAGGGGGCTTTGGGGCTTCTACTCGTCTTCCAATTGCTCCTTCAAATCCTCCGAAATCGTCACCAAAATTTTATCAATTCTTTGCCCATCCATATCAATAATTTCTAAAGAAAAATCTTTCCAAGCAAACTTTTCGCCAGTAGCAGGAATATGCTCTAGCTCGTGCAACACAAAACCTGCAAGGGTATCAAATTCATGCTCGCCTTCGTTCATCCAATCTGTCTTTTCAAAATAGCTGAGAAAATCGTAAAAATGAATTTGTGCATCTACTAAAAAACTACCATCGTCTCTTTTGGTAATACCATATTCATCTTGCCCTGTTTGTGGTACATCGCCAATAATGGCTTCCAAAATATCGTTGAGGGTAATCATACCTTCTAGCGTGCCATATTCATTTACAATAAAAGCGGAATGTATTTTTGTTGATTTAAATTTTTCTAATAATTGATAAGCCGAATTATTTTCGGGAACAAACAAAGCAGGTTTTACAATATCGGCTAAAGGCTTGTTGGGGTCGGCTTTCAGCAAATCTTTTACATACACAATGCCTTTAATATTGTCCACGGTATCTTCACACACAGGGAAAGTACTAAAAATAATATCTTCCGATTTGTTCTTCACATCATTCACAGTATCTTTCATATCGTACCAAGCTATATCTGTACGATGTGTCATAAGCGAAGTAATATTTCTATCGCCTAAATGAAATACTCGTTCTATAATTTCTTTTTCATCTTCTTCAATTGAACCATGTTCGCTACCTTCCGATATCATGGCTTTTATTTCTTCTTCGGTAACGGCACTATCTGCTGGTTTTTTTATATTGAATATTTTAAAAATGCCACTTGTAATACTAGAAAGTAACCAAACCAAAGGATGAACAAGCGTTGATAAAAAATTCATTGGAATGGCAACTGCTCTTGCAATTTTTTCGGCACGCAACAAACCAATTTTTTTGGGCACCAATTCGCCAAAAATAATGGTAAGAAAAGTTACGGCCAATACAACAATAGTAGTAGCAATACTTTCGGCATATTTATCTGTAAGTGTATATTTTTGAAAATATGGGGTAAGCATTTTGCTAAATTTATCTTCGGCAAACACACCCACCAAAATGGAAATTAACGTAATGCCAATGGTAGCAGTGCTCAAAAACTTTTCAGGATTATTGGCAAGATCCAAAGCGGCTTTTGCTTTATCATCGCCTTTGGCAGCCATGGCTTCTAAACGACCCTTGCGAGCGCTTACCAAAGCTATTTCGCTCATTACAAAAAGTGCGGTAAGAAATATTAACAATAGCAGAATAAAAACCTCAATCATTTTGTTTAATTACATTAAAAAATATCTTTTATTAAAAGACGATGCTGACAAATATCCGAAAAGATAACCAATAATACCACCACAAAGTACATCTAGCGGAAAATGTACGCCCACATACACTTGTGCAAAGCAAATTATAGCCGCCCAAAGCATAAATAGCCAAGATATATTGCCAATATATTTTTTTAAAGTATAAAAGAAAAAAGAAGCTAAAGCAAAATGATTGGCAGCGTGTGACGATGTAAAGCTTGAACTTTGAGGCTTGTAGCCTATTAAAAAATGAATTTTATTCATTAAAGTAGGGTCGTTGCAAGGTCTCAAACGAAAAATATTTTCTTTTATAAGATTACTACTTATATAATTGGAAAGATATACGGTTGCAATGGCAAAAAGAATCCACCAGTATTTATCTTTTTTAAAGTTGAGCAATATAAATGCGAACATGAAAATATACAATGGATACCAAGTGCTTGAGTTGCGTATAAGCGACATAAACCAATCTAAAAAAGAGTTATGTAAATGATCGTTTACAAACTCAAACAGTTTTCTATCGGCATTTATAATTTTATGCATAATGGTAAGGCAAATGTAAATAATACCTTTCATACAACCACAATGCACAAAACAAACCTAAACAGATTATCTTAGCGCAACTTTTTTAAGAACTTTACCTCAATGCAATTTTTCAATAAAATACCAAAAACGATTCGCCTTGCTTTTTCTGTAATGGCAATGTTGTTATTGTGCATGACATTGTATAGGATATTCTTCTTTTTTCACTACAGACCCGAACACAAACCATTTAGCGGTTCTATGATGGTGATGGGATTAAGATTCGATGTAAGAATCGTTTCGGTAATTGGGCTGGGAATGTTCATATTTTCATCTTTCATCAATCCATTTAAAAATAAAAAAGCAAAACATTTTTGGTTGGTATTATTATCGTTAGTTTTTATTATTTTTCTTGTTGCCTACGGCAGCGATTTTTATTATTACGATTATCTTAAACAAAGGCTAGGTGCAGCTATTGTAAGTTTTGCAAAAGATGCTGCTATATCTGCAAAAATGATGTGGGAAACATATCCACTTATAAAAATATTTTTTGTACTAGGTATGGTATTGTTTGTTTTTGTGTGGATGATAAAACGTTTATTAAAAAAAATAACGGAAGCTGATTTTGTGCTAATAAAAAAGTGGAGAATAATTTTTTCTACCCTATTTATTTTATTAACGGGCATTGGAATTTTTGGAAAAATTGGCCAGTATCCATTGCGCTGGAGCGATGCGTTTACATTAACAGACGAGTTTAAAGCCAATGCTGCATTAAATCCTTTTCAAAGTTTTTTTAGCAGCTTAAGTTTTAAAAATTCGGGTTACGATATTAAAAAAGTAAGAGATGCATATCCAACAATGGCAAATTATTTTGGTATAAAAGATACTAGTATTTCTTTGTTAAATTTAAATCGTTCATATAATTTTTTAGAAACAAATGATACTGTTACAAAACCAAATGTGATTGTTGTTATTTGCGAAAGTTTTAGTGCATACAAAAGCTCTATGTTTGGCAATGTATTAAACCCTACGCCATATTTTAATGACATGTGCAACAATGGTATTTTCTTTGAACGTTGTTTTACGCCTGCCTTTGGCACGGCTCGGGGTGTGTGGGCGGTGCTTACTGGCATACCCGATGTGGAAGATAATAAAACGGCAAGTCGTAATCCTGCTGCTGTAAATCAGCATACGATTATGAATGATTTTAAAGGCTACGATAAGTTTTATTTTTTAGGAGGAAGCACAACTTGGGCAAACATACGTGGCTTACTTACCAATAATATTGAAGGATTAAAAATTTATGAAGAAGAAAATTTTAAAGCAGCAAAAGTAGATGTGTGGGGCATTAGCGATAAAAATTTATTTTTAGAAGCCAACAAAGTTTTTGCCACTCAAACAAAACCTTTTGTAAGCATTATTCAAACGGCAGATAACCATAGGCCTTATACTATTCCTTCAGAAGATTTGGAAATATTTAAAAAAGTAGATTATCCATCAGATACATTACACAAATATGGCTTTGATGATAATGCACAATTAAATGCTTTTAGATACACCGATTTTTGTTTTAGTAAATTTATAGAAGCAGCAAAAAAAGAAAAATATTTTTCCAATACTATTTTTGTTTTTGTTGGCGATCATGGTTTGCGTGGCAATGCAGGCGATATGTTTCCGCAAAGTTTTACAAAGCAAGGTATATTGGCAGAACATGTGCCCTTGCTGTTTTATGCGCCACAATTATTAAAACGTAAGCGTATTAAAGAACCTGCTTCTCAATTAGATGTTTTTCCATCGTTAGCTTTTTTGGCTAAGCAAAGCCATACAAACACAACACTTGGCAATAATCTTTTTGATACGAGTATAAATAAAAATAGATTTGCATTTATTGCAGACCCAGATATGCGAACGATAGGTGTAGTGGGCAACGAATTTCATTATGCTAAAAATTTAAATACTGGCAATGAAGATTTTGTTTCGGTAATAAATAATGATGCTGTACTAATTAATAAAAGAAACGATAGCATAAAAAATGTGATGAAAAATGCAACAAATGCTTTTTATAATACAGCAAAGTATTTGTTGCTCAACAATAAAAAATAATTAAGTAGCTAAAAATAATTTAGAATAATATTACCATGTTTACAAAATGGAAAGTACCTAAAACAGTACAGTGGATTATAAAATTATTTCTCATTTACTTATGTATTTTTACCGCATTTAGAGTAGCCACTGTAATATTTTTTAAACCAAAAGATACGCTTTGGTCGGAGCTTGGTCCATCTTTTTGGTTGGGCTTAAAGTACGACCTGCGTTGGATTTCGTTTGTGCTTTCACCCATTGCAGTGATGTCTTTATACAAAAAGTTTTCGCCATTTTATAATGAAACTGCTAGAAAAATTTGGACTGGCTATTTAGCTATCATTACATTATTGGTATTGTTTTTTTATGGTGCAGATTTTGGACAGTTTACATATATAAACGCAAGGCTAAATGCAGATGCATTGATAGTAGTTGATGACCCAAGAGAAAGTTTGCAAACCATTTGGCAGAGTTATCCAATTATTTGGATATTGATTGGATTATTTGGAGCCGTGTTAATGACGGTTTGGATGATTAAGCGCACGCATGTAATGGTAGAAGATAAAAATATAAGCATTCATAAATTTAGTTATCGTAAAATTTGGAACTTGGTTTCATTGCTTTTTTTAGGCTGGTTTATGTATGGTTTTTTTACTACACAACCGCTCGATATATTTAGAGCATATAATTTAAACAACGGTTTTAAAAGTAATGTAGCATTAAACCCAATGCAGAATTTTTTTACAACTTTAGGTTTTAGAAAACCATTGTTAGAAACAAAGGCTAAAGAAAACTTTCCGCAAATGAAAACGTTTTTGGGAATAGAAAATAACACAATAAATAATTATACAAGGCTTGTTCATCCCAATAGTAAAGCGCTAGAAAGCACGCCCAACGTAGTGTTGGTTATTTGCGAAAGTTTTAGCATGTACAAAAGTAGCATGAGTGGTAACCCATTAAATGCCACGCCATATTTTAATGAAATGTGTAAAGAAGGTATCTTTTTTAACCGTTGTTTTTCGCCAACCTTCGGTACAGCTCGTGGTGTATTTGCTACTATTTCAGGCATACCAGATGTGCAGTTGTCAAAATTTTCTACACGCAATGAAGCAGCCGTAAACCAACGTACCATCATCAACGATTTTGAAGGGTATGATAAATTTTATTTTATAGGAGGCAGAAGTGAGTTTAATAATTTTAAAGGACTTGTACAAAATATAAAAGACGTACACATTTTTGAAGAAGGAAAATACAAAGTGCCAAAATTAAATGTATGGGGCATCAGCGATAAAAATTTATTTTTAACTGCCAATGCAGAAATGGCAAAACAAACAAAACCATTTTTTACGATTATTCAAACAGCCGATAATCATCGCCCATTTAATATACCAGAAGAAGACAAAGATTTTGTTCAAAAAAATATTTCGAAAGAAGAGTTAGAAAAAAATGGATTTGAGTCTTTAAAAGAATACAATGCATTTTTATACTCCGATTATTGTTTTAAAAATTTTATAGAAGCTGCAAAAAAAGAAACCTACTTTAACAATACTATTTTTATTTTTATGGGCGATCATGGTTTGGAAGGCAATGCTGCTGCGGTTTACCCACATTCATGGATTGAACAACGCTTGGCAGATGAGCACATTCCATTATTGTTTTATGCACCTGCATTACTCACACCACAAGTGCATAATGAGCCAGTATCGCAAATAGATGTATTGCCTACTATTGCCAGCATGATACAACAACCCTACACCAACTATACACTCGGCAGAGATTTATTAGATACCACAAAAAAACAAAACGTAGCGTTTATTATTTACCATGCACCAGGTTGGGTAGGCATTATAAACGAAAAATATTTTTACAGAAAAAATATACATATGGAAAGTGACGAATTGGTTTCTGTAACTGATGACCCCATAAATTTAAATGCCTCACAAAAAGATTCTGTTAAAAAAGAAATGGGAAAACTAACCACCGCTATTTATGAAACCGCAAAGTGGATGCTGGTGAATAATAAGAATAAATAAATTATAGGTATAAGCCCTTAGATAACAATATCAAATCATTTATGGCAAAGGTTTTAGTTTATTTTTCACCATCCTACTTATAAGTAATTCCAAGATTGATGTCATATGTTGTCTTCGATTATACCTAAAATGGTATTCATTTAGGTAACTTTGCATTCTATCTTTACTACAATGATGATGAACTATCCTTAACTAACCTTTAATATTCATTATGTAAATATGTATTTCTTTAAAATTTTTGCCATCATCGGATTCCAATTGTTTTAAATTTTAAAACTGCTTTTTTAAATACGTATAACCTCAAAATCCCTTCTATTGGATGTTTTAAGCTGCTTTACATTGCATGTTGCACTTTTCATTTAAATGCCAACATGTTTTTTGACGAAGCTCAAATTCTTGTCCCAATTTTAATCTTAGCATCTCCTTCTTCTGTGTATTTATTTTACAAGCAATATGATAGGCTTTTAAAATGGAAAGTTTAGCCTTATCATACCTGGTGCCTCTTGCGGGCTTTCATCATATCTACGTTTTGTACAACGTCGATTATTTTTTTTGCCAGCACTAAATTTATCACTACTACAAAGCATATTACCAAAATGCTTTCTTAAATCATTTATTTGGAAAATTTTTTTTTAAAAAAAGTATTGAGTATTGTTTAAATTTATAAATACCAGCAAAAATATGCCATCGCCAGTTTGTATAATATTTTTTCATTAATTGAGCATGATTTTTTATAGTCGTTTTGGTAATGCCCAACCATTTTTCTTTACTCGAACTTCCTTTATGTATGTGCATCACTTTGGCTTCTGGTAAAAAATATATTTCATACCCAAGATGGTAAAAATCTAAACACCACAAAGTATCTTCACTGTACATAAAAAAATCTGTACTTAGTTTTTTCTCGGGTAATTGTGCAATAATACTTTTTGGAAAAAACATAAATGCTCCCCAAACCCAATCGCATTTCATTATGCGTTTATGGTCAAAATAATGGTGTAGCATTAATGCTTCTCTTTTTTCTTTTGGTAATAATTTATAGAAAGGAAATACTTCTAGCAACTCCCAACTTATTGTTCTAAATCTTCTACAGTTATATTGTAATTTATCATTAGGATAAATTAATTGGCTTGTTACCATTCCAACTTTAGGATGTTGTGTAATGTAATCGTAACAGATTTTAGGAGCGTTGTTTATTAATTCTGTATCACTGTTTAACAATAGTATATAATCTCCCTTTGCTATAGTTAAGCCAATATTATTACCACCAGCAAAACCGGTATTTGTCTTGCTAATTATTAGGTTAATTAATGGAAATTTTTGTTTAAATAAATTTGCATCACATTCAATTGACGCATTATCTACCAAAATGATTTCAAAATTTAACTCAATTAGTTTATCATAAATAGACTCAATACAATTACATGTAAGTTTAAAGGTGTTATAGTTGATTATAATAATTGAAAGCTGCATGGGGTTTTGATAGCTGCTATTTAATTTTAATTTTTTGAAATGATAATATCCTCAGCAAAAATTTACCTGTAAATAAAAAATAAAATAATTTTCGTTTACCACAAAGCCAACTTGAAATGATGTGTTTTGCGGCAATAAATATTTTCCAATTGCACAAATTAATGATACCAAAATAAAAATGATGTTGCTGTAATTCTGGTGTAAAGAAAGGTTTCTTTTTATCTTCTAAAAAGATGTGTAATATATGCGAATGAAATTCTTTATCTAACGTATAACTGCTTAGTCCTTTATTGTTGTACAATGCAATTGTTTGATTTATGTATTGCTTTTCTAATGTGCTATTTTCAAATACACGTATGTTAAAATCAAAATCGCCTAAAATCTTATAATTTAAATTGTACTTGCCAATTGTGTTGAAAATATTTTTTTTGTATAAAATTGATTGGTGGCAAATGTTTTTGTCTACCAAACTCATATACGTTCTTTCTCCGCCATATACTTTTTGGTTACTGGTTAAAACTACATCTCCATATAAAAAATCAATATCATCATATTTATTAGAAATAAAAATAGATGAGAATACATTTTCATCAAACAAAATATCATCAGCACCTAAAAAAAATATCCATTCTCCTTTTGAAGCACTTATTCCCTTATTCATGGCATCATACACACCATTATCTTTTTCGCTAATAAAATAATTGATTTTAGTACTATAGCTTTTTATAATGTCAATTGTGCCATCATTACTTTTACCATCTATAATAACAATTTCAATATTTTTATATATTTGAGCTAAAATACTATCAATAGTCGATTTAATAGTGTCTTTTGCATTGTAAACTACAATAACTATAGAAATTAAATTTGAGTTCATTAAAATATTTCAAATTAGATATGATAACCAATAAATGAAATTAGTTGCCTTTTTTATTTTCTTTATACAACAAAAATAATCCTCCAAACAACAATATAAATGAAAGTATTCCACTTATTAAACTTAACCTATTTCCAAGAACATAAGACTCTGGTTTAAATTCAAATCGTATCTTATGATTGCCAGCAGGCACCGATAAACCACG
>JAYTGY010000021.1:0-5079 GCA_043733065.1 Ferruginibacter sp. | reverse complement strand
ACTTTTTCATCAATAATGGTTTGCAAGTGCTTATTAATATCAGGGTACAACAATGGAATGTTTACCCCAAATGGTTTGTTCGTTGCTGCTTTGCATTTTTGAATATGCTCTTTTAAAACTTCGGGATACATGCTGCCGCTGCCGATAACACCAAGCCCGCCAGCATTGCTAACTGCACTTGCAAGTCGCCAACCACTTGTCCATATCATACCTGCTTGTACAATAGGTTTTTCTATACCAAAAAGTTGGGTAATACTATTTGAAAATGGTTGCATAAAATATTATATACAGGGTTGTCAACCTTCTTAGCCTTTTTTAAAATTAAAAATATGCTTACAAAGGTTGACAACCCTTTGTTAGCGAGAACTTCCGCCTAAATCTATAGCAGTATTATCGCCAATATTTAAATTTCGGCTCACACCTTTTACTTCTGCATCGCTGCCAATGAGAGAATTGTTTAATACAATTTCGAACAAATTAGAATATGCGCCAATAATAGAATCCTTAATGATAGCGTGGTTTATAGTAGTATTTTCTCCGATAGCAACATTGGGGCCAATTACAGAATTTTTAATAATGCATCCACTGCCAATACTTACTGGTGGTATTATAATCGTATTGTTTTGTACGCAACTTTCAGCCATATTGTTTCCAAACTTTTTTAGTAAAATAGCATTGGATGCAAGTAAAGAATCTTTCTGCCCACAATCAAACCAATTTTCTACTTTTAAAGCATGAAATATGGCGCCGTTTTGTATCATACAATCTAGTGCATCTGTCAAATTGAAATCGTCGTAGCTACGTTCTTTTCTATCTTGTATTTTATGGAGGCATTGAAATAAAATTTCTGTTTCTTTTATTTTGTAAACACCTACAATAGCCATGTTGCTTTTTGGAATGGCAGGTTTTTCTACCAACTTTGTTATTATGCCGTCATCTCCAATTTCTGCTACTCCAAAGTTTCGTGGGTCATCTACTTTTTTTACAGCTAAGATAGAGTATGGAGCTTCTATCATATATTTTAAATCGTACTCTGCAATGGTATCGCCGAGTACAATTATCAATTCGTCGTGGCCAACTATTTCTTTGGTTATTTCTATAGCGTGCCCTGTGCCTTGTCGTTCATTTTGAGTTATGAAATGCGTATTTAGCTCAGGATAGTTTACTTGTACATAATCTTTTATTTTTTCGCCGAGGTAACCAATTATAAAAATAAAGTCGGTTACGCCTACTTCTTTTAATTGGTCAACGATAATGCTAAGTATGGTTTTGCCAGCAAGCGGAATGAGTGCTTTGGGTTGTGTGTATGTATGCGGACGAAGTTTGGTTCCTGCGCCAGCCACGGGGATGATTGCTTTCATTACTATTTTCCATTTATGCTGTAAAAAATACAACAAGGTTTGCAGTAAATTGTTTTGGGAGGTGAAATTAACGATTTTATATTAAATAGGACAGCGTTTAGATTTACCAATTTATTATTTACTTTTTAATATTTATAATTTGTTATTTACCATTTATTATTTATCATCATTGATTGTAAGTTAAGAAATTGGTTTATGTTGTATGAATTGCCTCTGCTTCTTGAATTGCCTTGGGCTTCAGCCCGAAGGTAAAAATTTGAAAACTGTATTTGGGCTTTAGCCCATTTTGCCTTTTGGCTTTAGCCACTGCAATAACGTTTCTTGTGATGATAGAATTATATTTGTAATGCAACGATAATGGCTAAAGCCGAAATGCATTTGGGCTGAAGCCCATACCTATTATAATTCTATTCTCCGCCCTGAAGGGCTGAGCTATTCAAAGGTTTGTCTATTCAATAATTAGAATATATTATCTACGACTTAATCTTTTGCATAATCTATTGCATAATAAAAGCTGAAAAAAGATTTGTTGCTGAACCTAGCCCTGATAGGAACGGCACCGATCCGCCATAGGCGGAGAAGGTACAGTGGATAGCAGGGAGCCAATGTTGATTAATGGTTAATTGCTCATGCTCCTAAAAATAAAACTTAAAAAATGGCTGCGTATATTTGCACTTCAAAATAATATTTATGCAAAGAGATACTGCTTTATTTGATTTGATAAGCCAAGAAGCCGATAGACAACAACACGGTATAGAATTAATTGCGAGCGAAAATTTTACAAGCCCACAAGTGATGGAAGCGATGGGCACTTGCCTTACCAACAAATATGCAGAAGGATATCCTGGCAAAAGATATTATGGCGGTTGTGAAGTGGTAGATGAAGTGGAGCAATTGGCGATTGATAGAATAAAAAAAGTATTTAATTGTGAATACGCCAACGTGCAACCGCATAGTGGTGCGCAAGCAAATGCTGCATTAATGTTGGGTATTTTACAACCTGGTGATGCTATACTGGGTTTGGATTTGAGCATGGGTGGGCACCTTACACACGGCTCGCTTGTAAACTTTAGCGGCAAATATTATAAGCCGCATTTTTATGGTGTGGTAAAAGAAACAGGGTTGATAGATTATGACATGCTGGAAGAAAAAGCACGAGCAGAAAAACCGAAATTAATTATTTGTGGTGCATCGGCATATAGCAGAGATATTGATTATGCAAGAATAAGAAAAGTGGCTGATGAAGTGGGTGCTTTTGTAATGTGCGATATGGCACATCCTGCTGGTTTGATTGCTGCAGGTTTATTAAGTTCGCCTTTTGAACATTGCCATTTTGTAACGAGCACTACACACAAAACATTGCGTGGACCAAGGGGTGGAATTATTTTAATGCACAAAGATTTTGAAAACCCAATGGGGTTGAAAGATATGAAGGGCAATGTGCGTATGATGAGTAATGTGATAGACATGGCCGTGTTTCCTGGCACACAAGGTGGACCATTGATGCATGTAATAGCCGCTAAGGCGGTGGCTTTTGGCGAATTGCTTACGGACGAATTTAAAAGCTATATGCTACAAGTGCGTAAAAATGCACAGGCAATGGCAGCAGCATTGGTGGCAAGAGATTATCAAATTATTAGTGGTGGTACAGATAATCATTTAATGTTGATAGACCTTCGCAATAAAAATATATCTGGAAAAAAAGCGCAAGAGACTCTGGATAGAGCGCATATTACTTTAAACAAAAACTCTGTACCGTTTGATGATAAAAGCCCATTTGTAACAAGTGGTATTCGTATTGGTGTGCCTGCTATAACTACTCGTGGTATGAAAGAAGCTGATATGGAAAAAGTGGTGGCGCTTATTGATAGAATAATGATGGATATAGATAATGAAGAAACGGTGCTTGCAGTAAAAAATGAAGTGCATGAAATGATGAAGGGGTTTCCGTTGCCATAGTTTTTTTTGGAACACGGATGACACTGATTTGACGGATTGAACGGATTTTGTAAATATGGTTTTCTAAATACTCAATACTAAGAAACAGTGTTGGCTGTAAAAGCGGAAGTGCATAAAATGATGAAGGGTTTTCCGTTGCAATAGTTTTTTTTGGAACACGGATGACACGGATTTGACGGATTTTAATGGGTATGGTTTAAAAGTTTTTTCTAAACTTCTAAACAACTAAACCTTCTAAACTAATTATAAATGATACAACGTATTCAATCCATTTGGTTTTTGCTTGCAACAATATGCATTTTTTTAACGATGCAATTTTCTACGTACGCTGGTGCAGATGCAGAAGGCATGATGCATTTAATAAAAGGAACAACAAATACATTTTTAGTAATTACAACTTCTATGGTGGGTGTGGTTTCTATGATTGCTTTATTTTTATTTAAGAATAGGAAACTGCAAATACGTATTACTTTATTAGCTATTTTAATTGAGTTGGTTTTATTATTTTTTTATTATAAAGAAATAAATGCATTGGTTGGTAAAGGTGAATTTACAATTAAAGCACTTTTACATGCAGGTGTAATTATTTTTTTATTGCTTGCTGCAAATGGCATTAGTAAAGATGAAAAATTGATAAAGGATAGTAATAGACTTAGATAAATTTACTTCATTTTTAATACAGCATAATTAGGATGCTCAGGATTTACTATCAATTCTTGCCTTAATGGGTGAATCATTACATCCATTTCCTCCATAGGTATTGCTCCTAACAATGGTTCACTATTTCCATCCAAAACAAATGCGTTACAAACGGCAGTTCTATTAGCAAATTTTACCATCACAGGGCCAACTACTACAAATTCTTGTACACTTCCATCTGCCATTACTGCTTTTCTTTTTTCTACAAATGGAAGCTCAAGTTGTGATTGTATGTTTTCATTTATGGCCATCATGTACGCTCCACTATCAGCAAGCATATTTATACGCATCCGTTTTACTTCTTCTTCGCCAATAATATGGCGTTTTGAATTTTCTAAATCAAAAACGTTTATCAATTCAATATCTGCATATACTAATCCCATAAAAATTATTTTAAAACAAATTTAATCTTTTTTCAAAAAATATATCACAAAAACTTCCCTGTATAACTCTCCTTCACCTTCTTCATATCCATTGGCTTGCCTGCAAAAACTAAGTTGCCGCCCATATCTCCTGCCTCTGGGCCAAGGTCTATCACCCAATCGCAGCTTTTTATAACATCGGTATTGTGTTCTATTACAATAATGGAATGCCCTTGCTCTACCAACGCATTAAAAGAAGTTAATAATTTTTTTATATCATGAAAATGAAGCCCCGTTGTAGGTTCATCAAAAATAAATAAGATATGCCCTTGCGCTTTTCCTTTCCCTAAAAATGATGCAAGCTTTACACGCTGTGCTTCACCGCCACTCAATGTGTTGGATGATTGCCCAAGCTTTACATAACCCAAACCTACATCGCTCAAGGGTTGTATTTTCTTTGCTACGTCATCCCCGTCGGATTCTTTTTTGCCTTTTGTGACCTCCTTATCTGAAGAGAAAAAGGATATAGCTTCATCTACACTCATCTCCAGCACATCATGAATACTTTTTTCTCTGTACGTCACTTCTAGCACTTCTTCTTTAAAACGTTTTCCATTGCACACATCGCATACGAGATGCACATCTGCGAGAAATTGCATTTCTACCAATTGTTCTCCTTCGCCTTTGCATGCATCGCA
>JAYTGY010000020.1:0-1610 GCA_043733065.1 Ferruginibacter sp. | reverse complement strand
CACCTACTCCCACTTCTTGAACCAACTTATTTTGGCTTAAAACCTTTAACCAATAAAGGGTACAGGTAATTTATTGCTTATTTTTGTCGGACAACAATGGTTTATAATATTGTTTAGGTTTATAAAAAATAATTAATTCTGCTAAGGCTATATTTCCAATTACGCTCATCCACAAACTCACTTCATAATTTTTGGTAAGTTCTATATCTAATAAATAAAGCATAATATAATACACCCTAAATGTTACTGCCGTTAATGCCATGGCGTAACTTCGAATCATCCATACTTTGTGTTGCTTTATATTTTTTTGTAAAACAGTTGTCAATCCCTTTGCAGTAAAGTAAAACCAACTTATTGCCATAAACATAAATAGACATTTTTCTGCCAAGCCGCCTTTTGCAAAAAAGCTCATGTACAAACCTGTGGGTGCGCCTATAACCAATACCACAAATACATACACACGGCCCGACCAAACATGTATGGCTTTCCTTTTCTTAAGTATAGCAGACGAAAATTGGAGTAGTGCAGTGAGTATGCAAAACATACCAGCAAATATGTGCGTGTAAAAACTGTATTTATAAACTGGCTTTAAAAACAAAACGGCACGTTCTGTTATAAAAATAAAATCTTGCTTAAAATTAAAATAGGGGAGCGTATTGTAAACAATAAGTAAACTAAAAAAGAAAATTGGTAACCAAAAGAATATGATTATAGCATACTTTTTTATTGGGTGCAATTTGTTTTGATTTATCATTGCTTTTTACTTTTGTAAAAAGAAGATGTCTAAAAGAAGTTATTGCATAAAAAATACTGTTATTAATTTGTTAAAGGGGAAATTTAGTTAAGTGAGAGGTGTTTTTTCACAAATCTATTTTTAGGATTTCTTTTGTGATATTAAACAGTACCGATTGTTACTAAGTATAAGTTCTCATCAATTACATAAATAATGGGAATGGGATATTTTTTAGATTTAACTTTCTAAAATTTTTATGGCTATTGCTGCTTGCTATCTTACAGTAATAGATTTTTAGATATTGTTATAAACAATAAATGTTTTTTAGTTCATACTTGTAATATCAAATGAAATTAATAAAATTTATATCTTTATTTACGTTTTATCAAAATTAATTATTGGCAACTCTTCATAAATAAATTCTTTTGTAGGATCATCTGCAGTTTTAAAATCTTTAGCAATAGAGTGAGCAAACATACATTGAGAAGGCAATTGATAAGATGCAATTTCTTTTATTCTTTCTTCGCTTATATCTTCCATAATCCACGCATAGGCTAATTCTTCTGTTAGTATTGTAGGCATTCGTTTTTTAGTGTTATGAATTTGTTCCATCAATTTATTTGCCTTAGTAGTTATTATTGCAAATGTATTTACGATTTCACTAGTTTCTTTATCTGTCCATGGTTGCCATATACCTGCCATATAAAAGTAGTTGTTTGTAGTGCTAATAGTGTATGGGTATGAAATTTCTTTTTTTACTCCATCAGGTTTAAAATGCCTCCACTCAAAAAAATGAGTTGCTAAAACCAAGCATCTACGTTTTAAAGCAGCAGGTTTAAACATTTTGCTATCTAATAATTTTTCACTCGTTGCATTT
>JAYTGY010000019.1:0-27069 GCA_043733065.1 Ferruginibacter sp. | reverse complement strand
CAAATTGATTTTAAAACAATTTTTAGCAAACTTACTCAATACGATTATACCGGCTGGGCGGTGATGGAATGGGAGTGTTGTCTTAAACATCCAGAAGATGGTGCTAAAGAAGGCGCTCCTTTTATTGCGCAACATATTATTAGGGTAACAGAAAAATCATTTGACGATTTTGCATCTAGTGGTATTGATGAAAAAACAAATCGCAGCATATTGGGTTTAGATTAAAATATTTCATTGTATCTTTCTAAAATAATTTAATTAAAAATTAAACGATTTGTTTACCAAAAAAAAATATAAAATGAAAAAACTATTTGCCGCAGTTTTATTGACAGCAACACTATTTAGTTGCAACAATGGTAATTCTGATAAGACAGAAAAAACAACCAACACAACAATTGAGAATTCGTTAAATACATTAAGCGAAAAAGATAAGGCAGATGGTTGGCAATTATTGTTTGATGGTAAAACAACAGCTGGCTGGCACAAGTATGGCAATTTGCCGATTGGCTCAGCATGGAAAACAACAGATGGGGCACTTCATTTAGATGCCACTGAAAAAGCCGATTGGCAAATAAAAGGTGGTGGCGATATTGTGAGTGAAGAAGAATTTGAAAACTTTCATTTAAAGCTAGAATGGAAGATAGACACATGCGGCAACAGCGGTGTTATGTTTTATGTACATGAAGATTCTACAAAATATAAATATCCATGGATGACAGGTTTAGAAATGCAAGTGTTAGATAACAAATGTCATGCAGATGCTAAAATTATTAAACACCGTGCTGGAGATTTATACGACATTATTTCTTCGTCTGAGGAAACGGTAAAACCTGCACTAGAATGGAATGCCGCCGAAATAAAATGCTTGAATGGAGCATTAGAATTTTATTTAAATGGAAAAAAAATTGTGGGCACCACACTTTGGGACGATGCTTGGAAAAATGCATTAGTCAATACCAAGTGGAAAGAGTATAAAGATTTTGGCACATACAAAAAAGGGCATATTGCTTTGCAAGATCACGGTAACAATGTTTGGTACAGAAACATTATGATTAAGAAATTGTAATTCCTATAATCACAATTAAAACTCTCTGCTTAAATATTCTTTCAATGCCTCCTGATAAACAGATCTTACTTCGCCTTTCCTTTTTAAAAAATCTGCTCTAAATATTGGGCTACTGTTTATTGTTTTTGCGTAAGCCACGGCCTCGGCAAAGCGGCTGCGTTTTTGTACCTGAAATTCGCTTGGTACAATATTGCTCATGTCGGGGTATTTGCTTACAACGGTTTTGTCGCCATATTGTTTTATAACGATATCCCCTATTTTAGCCTTATTGCTTTTTTGTACTGGTCTTTCTAAAACTTCCATCCTTCGTATTTTTTACAAAATTATAAAATTGTTTTTACGAAAATATTTTTTTGCATCCTTCGTTGTTCACATTTTATTCAGCGAAGGATGGGTTGGTTTATGTTATTATTGTTGCCATAAAGAAAATTTAATAACAAATACCTAGCAATTCCACAAGAAAATAAAACAAATATGTAACTTAGTTTCTTTTTAAAATAGTTAATCTAAAGCTTCTTTTAATGAAATACACTTTCTCCTTAATAGCAGTAATATTTTTTATGGCAAATGCAGCAGCGCAATTAACTTATCCAAGTGCAAGAAAAACAGATACAGTAGATCAATATTTTGGAACAAAAGTACCTGATCCTTATCGCTGGCTCGAAGATGATAAGAGCGATGAAACCAAGGCGTGGGTTACAGCACAAAATAAAGTAACCTTCGGATACTTAGATAAAATTCCATACCGAGCAGGTTTTAAAAAAGCCATAGAAAAGGTATTTAATTATCCTAAATATTCTGCACCATTTAAAAAAGCAGACTGGTATTATTTTTATAAAAATGATGGGCTGCAGAATCAATCTGTATTATACAGACAAAAAGGATTGAACGGTGCTGTAGAAACGGTGATAGACCCAAATACATTAAGCAAAGATGGTACTACTCGTATGACAACATTTAGCCTTTGTAAAGATGGGAAATATGCGGTGATAGGATTAAGCGAAGGTGGTAGCGATTGGCAAACATACAAAGTGCGGGATATGACAACGGGAAAAAATTTGGATGATAAAGTAGAGTGGGTAAAAATAAGTGGTACGGCATGGGCGGGTTATGGTTTTTATTATAGCCGCTACCCTGCTCCAGAAAAAGGCGCAAGTGCATTGAGTGTAAAAAATGAAAACCATCAAGTGTGGTTTCATAAAATTGGTACAGCACAAACGGCAGATGAATTGATATATGAAGACAAAAATAATTTGCAACGTTTTCATACCGCAAGCTCGAGCGAAGATGAGCAATATTTGTACTTGTACATAAGCGATAGGGGAAAAGGTTTTGACGGCAACGCTATATCTGTAATGGATTTGAAGGCGGGCAACAAAGCTTTTAAACCATTGATAAAAGAAGTAACGAATAGCAATTTTAGCATCGTAGAAAATACCAAAACAGATTTTATTTTACAAACAAACGATGCGGCACCAAATGGAAAAGTAATATCTATTGCTATAAAAGATATGGATGCAAGCAAAGCAAAAACATTGATAGCAGAAAGAACAGAGCCTTTGCAAAATGCTAGCTCAGGCGGCGGAAAATTATTTGTAGATTATTTAAAAGATGTAACCACTCGTACATATGTATGCGACCTTGCGGGCAAACAATTAGGCGAAGTAAAATATCCTAGTCTGGGTAATGGTGGCAACTTAGGCGGATACAGAGATGACAAAGATTTATTTTATGTGTTTACGTCCTTTACATTTCCGCCAACCATTTATAAATACAATATTGCTACAGGTAAAAGTGTAGTTTTTAGAAAACCCGAAGTAAGTTTTAATCCTGTAGATTATGAAACCAAACAAGTGTTTTATAAAAGTAAAGATGGTACAAAAATACCCATGTTTATCATCAACAAAAAAGGTATAAAACTAGATGGTAATAATGTAACACTACTCTATGGCTATGGCGGATTTAATGTAAACCTAGAGCCTGGTTTTAGTGCAACATTACTTCCGTTTTTAGATGCTGGTGGCGTGTATGCACAAGCCAACTTACGTGGTGGAGGCGAGTATGGAGAAAGCTGGCACCAAGCCGGCATGCTCCTAAACAAACAAAATGTATTTGATGATTTTATTGCCGCAGGCGAATATTTGATAAAAGAAAAATATACCAACTCTAGTAGATTAGCACTGCGTGGAGGCAGTAATGGTGGGCTTTTGGTGGGTGCAGTTATCAATCAACGACCAGATTTAGCAAGAGTTGCCATACCGCAAGTAGGAGTAATGGATATGTTGCGTTTTCATAAATTTACTATTGGTTGGAACTGGATTGCAGATTATGGCAGCAGCGAAAAAGATGAAGCCAATTTTAAAAACCTGTTTGCATTTTCGCCATTGCACAATATAAGTGCCACTGCTAATTACCCAAGCACTTTAGTTACCACGGCTGATCATGATGATAGAGTAGTGCCAGCACATTCGTTCAAATATATTTCTACATTACAAGAAAAATATAAAGGTAAAAACCCTGTGCTAATAAGAATAGATACCAATAGCGGCCATGGTGCAAGCAATACCAAAAAAAATATAGAAACGATTGCAGATATTTATTCGTTTATATTTAGTGAGATGGGTGTTGTACCAGCGTTGAAGTAATTGGGTAACTATGCCCACTGTTTGGTTAAATTTGTTGCACACTTCTAGCAATCCACGTGTAAGGCTGTACTGCTGCTCCGCAGGTTGGTAACAATATGTATTGCACTAAGCATAATAGATGTACATTCTCATTTAGGATGCATCAAAAATTACTGAAGCAATTGTGTTGCTTTTTTTCTTTATAAAAATTTTTTGTTCAAAATCTATACATTATCTGCAACCCCAATATTCATGCATATTGCGTGCGTAGCAATATATGCATCCATGCTCGCAACCTGCATACGGGTTCATGCTATAAACAAAGCCCACATATTTACTTTCCTTTTTATTTACAATCATTTTCGATTGTATTTTATTTTCTATGTTTTTATATTCTATACTTCCCAGTCATCAGTCACTTCTACATTTTCTTGCATCACTTCACCTTTTAAGAAACAGTTTTGGGTATTTATTTATGCCGCACTGCCGTGGTGATATTGCACTTTATCTACTTGCTCGGCGGCTTTTTCTTTATAGTGGTTTTGTTGTGCATGTTTATATTCCATGGGTTGCACCCATGGTTACTAAAGGGCAACCCCTTTGTGGTTTGTTGTGAAAAAATTGTGTTCTTGTTTTTTATTTTATCTTCTTTGTTCGGGGCTGTGAGCGGAAAACCTTTATTGAACTTTTGTCCGGGCTATCCGTTCCAATCTTTTTTGCCTCAAAGGCAGGCAAAAAAGGATTTCCACTTCTATCCCGCAGCTTTTCATCAGTATATCATTTCTTGTCCCTATGCTTGTGTAGGGATTCATCTTTTATTATGCAATAGATTACGTATTGCAAAATGTTCAACCCGCTTCGGGGTTGTGTGTTATGATTGTGTTGTAGTCCATGGGTTGCACCCATAGTTACTCAAATTGAACCCCGTTGGGGTTCATCGCAATCGCAACTAATTCACCGCAATTATTTTCCCTGTAATCTTCTAATCAATCTCATAATCGGTCTTCAAGTTCCCTCTCCTTTGGAGAGGGGTTGGGGTGAGGTTTATTCGCTCTTATCTCTCAATCGGTCTTCGAGCACTCCCTCTCTCCCGCACTTGTTGCGGGATGAAGAGGGTAAGGGTGAGTTTTCTCCACTCCAATCTTCTAGTCAATCTCCCAATCGGTCTTCGAGCACTCCCTCTCCGCTTGCGGAGAGGGTAAGGGTGAGGTTAAAACAACGCTACCGATGCTTTATAACGATCATAAAACTGCTTTTTAATATTCATTATTTTATTGTGCAAATGTTCGTGCGGATTAAGCACTAATAAATATTCGTACGCTTTGTAGCCAGGCATTGCAATTATATTTTTCATACCCCAATTTTTAAAATTATTTTTCTAGATAACTATTTTAGCATAAATTTACTAAATATTTTAGTATAAATAAACTTTTTTATGGAAGTGGAGAATTTTTTTGGCAGCAGTTACAAGGGTAGCAAGCGCTATACGCAGCATAATGTAGCCACAGCAAATGCAACAGGTTTTGGCGCAGCCACAGACGATTATTCGGAACGGGGTATAGACCTCAACGAGCAATTAATAAAAAATAAGCCCGCTACTTTTTTTATGAAAGTAAGTGGTAGTAGTATGATAAACGCAGGCATTTTTAGCGGCGATGTGGTTATTGTAGATAAAAGTATAAAGGCTAGCAACGGTAAAACGGTAATAGCCGTGGTAGATGGAGAAATGCTGATACGCCGCTACGAGCAATCGTTTAACAAACTATTTTTAACTGCCGAGTCGCCTAAGGTTGCAAAAATAGAAGTAAATGAAATGACGGATTTTAAAGTGTGGGGCGTGGTTACTTGTATTTTGAGAATGTTGTGATTTTTTACCAAGAAGCCGATGAACATACTAGTTGAAGATTAGAAACCATGAAAGCCATTATAGATTGTAACAGTTTTTATTGCTCCTGCGAAAGAGTATTTCTGCCGCATTTAGATAACAAGCCCGTTGTTGTACTCAGCAACAACGATGGCTGCATTGTATCTCGTACAGACGAAGCAAAAAAACTAGGTGTAGAAATGGCAGGGCCATATTTTAAAGCAAAGCCATTGATAGAACAATATGGTGTAGCCACATTTTCATCTAACTATAATTTGTATGGCGACTTTAGTTGGCGTGTAATGGAAACACTACGCATTATGCTAGGCAAAGAAAAGGTAGAAGTATATTCGGTTGATGAAGCATTTTTGGACCTAGATGAATTTGCGGATAAAGATTTACAACAAGTAGCGCTAAACATAAGAGAAACTGTGGAGATGTGGACAGGTATAAAAGTTTCTATTGGCGTAGCGCATACAAAAGTATTATCTAAAGTGGCTAATCATTTGGCCAAAAAAAATAAAATAGCCACGCAATGTGTGGTGGTGCTAGATACAAAAGAAAAAATAGCAAAAGCATTACAAGACACACCCATTGGCGAAGTGTGGGGCGTGGGCAGGCAGTATGCAGAAAAATTAAAAGAAATGAATGCAGTGTACACCGCATTTGACCTTACAAAAAAAACAGAAGAGTGGGCGCATAAAAATTTAGGCGGCGTGGTAGGAAAACGTTTGCTGCAAGAATTAAAAGGCGAACCATCTATACAACATAAAGAAGAGTTGGTGGTAAAAAAAATGATTGCCACCACAAGAATGTTTGGTAGCCCAGTAAAAAATATTTCAGATATTAAAGAAGCCATAGCCACCTACACATCACGAGCTGCCGAAAAACTAAGAAGGCAGCAAAGCGCTGCCAGCATCATCAATGTATTTTTAGTACCTAAAGAGCAAAACCCAAATGCTTATTTTAGACACGGGCCAAGTGTAGGTAGTTATTTAACACTGCCCGTAGCTACATCTGCCACAAACGAACTTATAAAAGCTGCGGTACTATTGGTAGATAAACTGTATGAGCCTGGTCGCATTTATAAAAAAGCAGGCGTAATGCTTAGTGGGCTTGTGCCAGATACAACCATACAGGGCAATTTGTTTTTACCCGAAATTAAAAACAACCACCGCTTACTCATGAGTACACTCGATAATGTAAACTTTGCTATGAGAGATGATATCATAAAATTTGCAACGAGCGGCACCAAAAGAAATTGGAAAATGCGACAAGAGCTACGCAGCCCACGCTATACAACAAGGTGGAACGAAATGTGTGTGGTAAAATAAATTATTTATTAGAGACACTGCGTTTCATTAATTTTTCATACCCCACTACATTCATCATTACGAGCAGCATACCATAAAACATATCTTCTACAGGTATGGTATAAATTTTTGTGGCTAAATTTTCGGTATCGTTATATGTAATTACAGGTATTGCCGTAAGAAAACCATTTACTACAAAATAAGGAATAAGAATAATGCAGTAGGATACAAGAAATGCTGAGCTATTAAAAGATATAAAATATTTTCTAAACCCCATTATAATAAAAATAAATACTGCTAAAAAAATACTTGTGTAAGAAGTATAACGAAGTTTTAAAGTGAATAAACCAAGTAATAAAAGTGTAAAAGCAAATACCCATAAAAACCCATCTGCTTTTTTATGGCTTTGTAAATTTAGAAAATAACATCGTACACATTCATATACAAACAAACAACAGTAAGGCACTACAAAAAAGAAAAGCACTTCTTCTAAAGGCAGGTTATAAATATTTGTTTTGGTAGCAATATAATCCGCATTAAAAAACCAAATTTTTTCGCCAGCAAAATAGCCATCCCAAATTATATAAAACAAAGCAGGTAAAACCATGGCTGCAAAAACATGTTTCCATTTTTTGTAGAATGCTACTTTTTTATCGAAACTAAGCGCAAGTGGGCCTGCAAGGGAGCAAGCGAGTATAAGGAAATATGTATAATGTGGATTCAAAGTATAAATTTCGATAAAAGATAAATAATGGTATGCAGTACAAGTGAGTGACCCCTACACAAACATAGGGGCAAGCTACAACGATGATGCCATGGAAAACTGAAGCTCGAAAACAAATTCTAAAAAACTTTTCTAGCTTTATCCGCCTTTACCTTTTCCCAATATTTTTTAGCAACGTATAGCATTCCAAAACTTTCGCCATCTTCTTTACCCATGTGCTTGTGATGCATTTTGTGTGCCCAGCGTATGGTGCGAACATACACATTGCTGCTGCGGGTAAACCATTTAAACCGCTGGTGAATAATTACATCGTGTACTAAAAAATAAGCCAAGCCATACAAGGCAATACCAAAACCAATAGATGCCGCAATATAATTTTCGTTTTGCAAACCAAGCATAATGCACAACCAACTTGGTATAGCAAATATTAAAAAGAAAGCATCGTTTTTTTCGAAGAAAGCACCATGTGGTTGGTGATGATCTTCATGTAGATACCACAAAAAACCATGCATTACAAATTTATGTGTAGCCCAAGTAATGCCTTCCATTAAAAAGAAAGTAGCAAGGGTAATTAATATGGAATAAAATAATGTCATAAAAAAGTTCTTACTAGCATAAAAAACATCATCATTATCATAAGCAAATTTACAGCGAAAATATTTTGCTTGTTAAATTTTAATATACTAAAAACGAGCATCAATAAAGTGCTTATTACAAACCATGTCATGTAATTAAATGCAGGAATATCGCCGTCGCCTAGCCATTTCCAATAACCTAATTTTATAGCTGCGGGTTCCATTATCCAATCAAACACTACAGCCAGCATGGCACCATCAGACACAATGGATAATATTTTTAATGCCGGTGAAGGTGCGCCAGTCATTGCTTCTAACTTTGCGGATAACTTTTCTAAAATAGTATGCACGGTTACACCACAGCAATACATAATGATAAACCAATTGATTCCAATAATGAGCGGAACTTTTTTTATACCATTGCCTAGCATTTTACCATATTCATATTCCCCAAAAAGATAACCGGTGCTCGTACCTACAATTTCTACACCTATGCCTGTTACAAAACAAATAAATACAAAAAGGAGAAAAGATAAGTTTATTTTTTGTTGTGTATAAAATAACAACCCTGCTATTAATAAAAGGTTGATTTGAGTAGTGGCTATAAAAAAATCTTTATTAAAAAACATACCTACCAAACCGATGGTATGAAAAAGGATGGCTATAGTGGTTGCAATTTGTGTTTTTGTTTTAAGCATGTACAGTGTGTTGTTTTTTTGTATCATGCTTTATAAGGTTGGAAACTATTTTTGCACTTTTTAAACAAAGGGGAATACCGCCTCCAGGATGCACACTACCACCGCAGCAGTACAAGTTTTTTATGTGGCTCGTAAAATTTGGGTGGCGAAGAAACGCTGCTTTTTTGCTATTGCTACTTGTACCATACAAAGCGCCAAGGTGAGAGCCTGTATTGGTTTCTATACTTTGTGGGTGCAATATTTCTTCTGTAACAATATGTTCTTCAATATTGGTATTGAGTATGCGATTTAATTTTTGTACTATATATTTTTTTACAATGTCTTTTAATGCTGCTACATCGTAATTTGTATTGGCAGGTACATTAATCATTACAAACCAATTTTCGGAATTGGATGGGGCTTGTGCCGCTTCTTGCTTACTGGTAATGTTTATATAAATCGTAGGGTCAGCATATATTTTTTTGAATTTAAAAATATGTGTAAACTCCGCAGGGTAATCGTTTGTAAAAAGTATATTGTGCAATTCTAATTGAGAGAATATTTTATTTATACCCCAATAAAAAACTAGTGCGCTACTGCTTCTTTCTTGTTTTAAAATTTTATTTGCTTTTTTATAATTGCCTAATAAATGTTTGTGTGTAAAATAAACATCGCCATTGCTCACTACTACATCTGCAAAAATATTTTCATTGTTTACAACTACTCCTACAGCTTTATTATCTAGACAAATAATTTTTTGTACTGGTGCATTAAAATAAAAGTGTACTCCTTTTTGCACTGCAAGATTATACAAGGCATTGGTAATATTTATCATACCGCCTTGTGGGTAATATGCGCCTTCGTTATGTTCCAGATGGGGTATCAAACTTAGCATGGCAGGCGCTTTGTATGGATTGCTACCATTGTAAGTAGCAAAGCGATTAAATATTTGCTGCGTTTCTTTTGCAGCAAATCGTTTATTATACGTACTTAAAGATTGAAATAAATATGGTAATTTTAAAGACAACAAAGCTTTTATTGTGCGTGGATGAAACCAAGTTCTTCTTTTGTGTAAAGAATGGTTTAAAAATATGCTTGCTATGCTGTTGTATAATATTCCCGAGCTGGTTAAATATTTTTTAATGTTGGCTTCGGGCTCGTTTACTTTTTCTGATAATTCTTTTGCAAATAATTCAGCATTGCTATACGCATTTATTGTTTTCCCATTTTCATAAAAATATTTGCAAGCAATATCTAGCTTACTGTAAGAAAAATAATTTTCAATAGGCTCATCAGCCAATTCAAAAAGCTCTTCTATATTTTGTGGTTGTGTAAAGAGTGAAGGCCCTGCATCAAAATGAAAGCCATCTTTTGTAAATGCAGATAATTTACCACCTGGGCAACTGTTTTTTTCGTACACAGAAACGGAAAACCCTTGCACAGCGAGCCTGATGGCTGCAGCCAAACCCGCCACTCCGCTACCAATGATAACTACTTTTTTATTGTGCATATAGTTTAAAGTGAATTGAAGGAGCTACGTAAACCCGCTTTCAACAAAATTACGGCTTTAAATGCATTGCTGATGCGCACCCTGTTTTGTAATAATACTTGTGGCTGTGCTGTTTTTATTTTCTTAAACAGTGTGAGATAATATTTGTAGGCCACATATACGCCAAACCTAGCTTTGGTGGGAAGCGTTACTATTCCTTCGTACGCTTGTTTTAAATCTTTGGCTATATCTTCTTCAATTATTCGTTTGTCGTTTTCGGTAAAATTTTTAAAGTTTACTCCAGGAAAATATGTTCTATTTAATTCCTCGTGGTCTGCTTTTAAATCTCGTAAAAAATTTATTTTCTGAAAAGCGGCGCCAAGGCTCTGTGCCGCAGGTTGTAATTTTTCGCATTTAGTTTTATTGCCATCACAAAAAACATAGAGGCACATCAACCCCACTACTTCTGCGCTTCCATATATGTAAGTATTATATGCAAATGCATCGTATTGTTTTTCGCTTAAATCCATTTCCATGCTATTAAAAAATGCTTCTATTAAAGCATGGTCAATATTGTATTTATTTACTGTAATTTGAAAACTATGTAAAATGGGATTTAAACTTATGCCTCTTGCAATAGCATCGTAGGTTTCTTTTTTAAACTCAGCTAATAAATTTTCTTTATCAAAGTTGTGAAAAGTATCTACAATTTCGTCTGCAAAACGCACAAACCCGTATATGTCGTAAATGGGCATACGCAAGTCTGCATGCAACATACGTATAGCGCTGCTAAAAGATGTGCTATATCTTTCTGCGGTTATTTTGCTGCACTCGTGGCTTACTGTGTGAAATAATTCTATCATTAATTTTCTACTAGCTTTTATTTTTTTCTTGCTACGAAATATTTTTTTCGCTGAGAAGACGTTAAGGCGTTTTATTGTAAATAAGTCGGGGTTTGGTTTTGCAAAACTTTGAACCTTCAACTTTCAACAACTTTCAACAATCTTCAACTTTCAACTTCCCAACTCCTTCATCACCTGCGCTGCTGCTACTTCTCCACTAATTAACGATGGCGGCACACCAGGCCCAGGC
Organism: Ferruginibacter sp.; assembly: GCA_043733065.1. Lineage (GTDB taxonomy): Bacteria > Bacteroidota > Bacteroidia > Chitinophagales > Chitinophagaceae > Ferruginibacter. The sequence goes on along the minus strand of JAYTGY010000019.1, from coordinate 15,645 downwards.
ACTGTTAATTGCCCTGCATAATACAAGTTACTTACTTTTTTGCTCTTGAGCGATGGTTTTAATATCGCCGTTTGCATCAAGGTATTGGCTAGACCATAAGCGTTCCCTTTAAATGCGTTAAAATCATTTTTAAAGTCAGATACGGAATAAGATCGTTTATAGATTATGTTATCAGCAATTTTATTTTCTGTTTGTTGCTCAAACCGTTGTACAATTTTATTAAAATAATCATCTCGTAGCTTTTCATCATCACCTACAAGCCCTGCGGCTACTGGTATAAGGAAGAAAAGGTTTTCGCCACCTGCGGGCGCTACGTTTTCATCTGTAACGGATGATGCACAAACATAAAACAAAGGCTCAGTTGGCCACATTGGTGTATCGTATATTTCCTTGCCGTGCTTATCAAAGTCCATATCAAAAAATAAAGAGTGATGGTTAACGTTTTTTAATTTTTTATTGAGCCCAACATAATACAACAAACAAGATGGCGCCATTACTCTTTTATTCCAAAATGCTTGGCTGTAAGTTCTATATTTTTCTGGCAATAATTTTGTTTCTGTAAAATGATAATCTGCTGCAGAAATAATAGCATCTGCAAAAAATGTTTCTTCGCCTTTAGATGATGTTGTGGTTACAGAAACTGCTTTTCCGTTTTCAATATTTATGCATTTTGCATTTTGTCCAAAAAAAGTTTTTACACCTAACTCGGTTGCTAGTTTGTACATAGATGTTGCAACTGTATTCAACCCACCTTCAGGATACCAAGTGCCCAATTTTATATCTGCATAGTTCATCAAACTATATAATGCTGGTATGTTTTGTGGCAATGCCCCCAAAAACAAAACAGGAAACTCCATCAATTGAATAAGCTGCCGATGTTTAAAATATTTACCAATGTGCTTTTTCATATTGGTAAAAACATCTAGTTTTAAAACCCCTTTAGCCAATTCAATATCTGCAAATTCCATTATAGAAAGGCTTGGTTTAAAAACCAATTTTTTTACACCCACTTCATATTTGTACAATGCTTCTTCTAAAAATTTATCTAGATTTTCTGCACTACCTTTTTCTATACTTTCAAATAAAATTTTAAGTGCAGTATAATCTGCGGGTATATCTATTTTAGTTTCAGGGTAATATACCGAGTAAGAAGGGTCAAGTCTTTTGAGCGAATAATAATCTGACACTTTTTTACCAAAGCAATTAAAATATCGTTCAAATACATCTGGCATCCAATACCAACTTGGGCCCATATCAAAAGTAAAACCAGCGGTTACGAATTTTTGTGCACGCCCACCTGGTTGCAAATGTTTTTCGAGCAATGTAACATTCCAACCAGCTTTAGCCATAAAACTTGCGGCTGATAAACCTGCAAAACCGCTACCGATTACAATTGCTTTTTTCATTGCATTAAAATACGAGGAAAGTTGATGGTGAGATGTAAATTTAAGACAAAAGCTTGCCATGTTGTAAAAGAAACCCTACAAAAAATTAGATGGATTATTAAATCTCAGAAAATATTAAAATAAACGCTTGGGCAAATCTTTAAAAAGCCTTGTTGCCAATTTGTTTTTTGGAAAAACTATTGACCAAGCGGTAAGAAAAATAATTTTAAAATCGGTAAATATAGATGCGTTTTTTTGGTACCACATTTCTAATGCACCTTTATAAGGAAAGATATGTTCTTCGTAGTATTTCATATGATCTCCGTTTTGTGCAGACACCAAACTTTCTTCATCTCTAAAAATGATAGATCCAATTCCTGTCATTCCAGGTTTTGAATCGTAAATTTTATTTTTTACATCGTCATTATATTTTTTAAAACTTACTTCCATCAATGGCCTTGGACCAACGATACTCATTTCGCCTTTAAAAACATTTATGATTTGAGGCAGCTCATTAATTTTTGTTTTACGAAGAAAAGAGCCAAATGGCATTACACGAGGATCGTTACGAAGTGTAATTTCTCCTGTACCAATATTTGGGCTATTTTTTTGCATGGTAGCAAATTTCCATATATCAAATAATTGTTTTTTATAACCAACTCTTTTTTGAAAATAAAAAATTACGTGCTCCCCAGTAAATAAAAGAATCAGCATTACTGGGATGAGTATTGGCGAAAGCAATGCTAATGCTATCGAAGCAATCAAAATATCTATAAAGCGTTTGAGAAATTTGTACATGTTATGCTGCCAAAATAATAATTATGGCAAAATAACACTAAAGAAAATAAATTATGTAAAATATTTTTAGAAAAGAGCTTTCTTAATTGGTTACACCAATTACATCTTCAATAATTTGTATATGATGTTTTGTGTGAATTTTCAAGAATTTTATAGTAGATTTTACATTAAGCATACCAAAATACGGATGTTGAAAATTTTTCCTTTCATCCATACCAACAAACATTTTTGCTTTCTGTTGAGCAACAGCTATATACTTTTTTAAAATTTCAATTGTAAAGTTATCATCAACTTGCACCGATTGGGGCGCTTTACCTTTTCCCCTTGGTATTTTGTTCATCAAAAAAACAATGAACCTTGGCATACTAAATTTCCATTTATAAGCAGTGCCATCAGATTTTTCTAGTTGCTCTACTATTTGTTTTATTACAATGGTAGAATGTGCTATATGCCAACCAACAGTTGCTGAAGAAACAGTAGCATTAATTTTTTCGTGCTGTTCTATTTTATTTGACAAATCATCAATAAGTAAAAATAGCTGCTGCATAAATTGAACTATTAATTTTCAAATACCGATTTAATTTTATTAACCACAGCTTCTAATTCTGCATCAGTAATATTTGTACTGCATGGAATACTTAGGCAATGTTTATACACAAAATCGGATACATTATTTTTATCTACAAAAATATCATTCTTAAACATTGGTAATTGATTCATGGGCACCCAAAAAGGGCGACTTTGCATTTTACTATCATTCAGTGCTTTTAAAATTTCTTTTTGTTTGGCTGTAAAAATAGTTGGCAACCACCAGTTAGGATTTACATCATCACTTACTTCTTGAAATTTAATATCCTCTACTCCTTGCAATGCTGTTTTATAAAATGCAATAATTTCTTTTTTGCGTTCGAGAAATTTTGGCAATTGTTCCATTTGCGCTACACCCATTGCTGCTGCTACGTTTACGAGGCGATAATTGTAACCAATTTCATCGTGCATATATTCAAATGGGTCGCTCTTGGCTTGAGTAGTTAGGTGCTTTGCTTTTTTTGCAAGCACTTCGTCATTAGTAACAATCATACCACCACCACCAGTTGTTATTATTTTATTGCCATTGTAACTAAATGTTCCCATTAAGCCAAAGCTGCCAGCATGTTTGCCTTTGTAATAACTGCCCAATGCTTCTGTACTATCTTCAATAATAATTAAGTTGTGTTGTTTTGCTATTGATATTAACCTGTCCATATCGCACATATTGCCAAGCACATGTACAGGCATAATAATGGGAATACGTTTGCCGTTTGCTTTATGAAAACAAACATTTTCTTTTTGTTCGGTTTCATTTTTTAAAAAATCTTCTAATAAATTTAAATCCATTTGCCAATTGGCAACATCTGTATCTATCAAAATTGGAGAAGCGCCAGTATATTTTATGGAATTAAGGGTAGCAATAAACGTAATGTTAGGTGCAATGACCATATCACTTTGACCAACACCTGCCAATATAAGGCATATGTGTAACGCAGTAGTACCGCTGCTTGTAGCCACTGCGTATTTTGTGCCTGCAAATTCGGCACTCATTTTTTCGAATTTATCTACATAGCTACCCACGCTGCTCACCCATCCTGTTTCTATACATTCTGTTACATACTTCAATTCATTTCCACCCATGTTGGGCCCACTTAATAATAACATGCTAATATTTTTTTACATTCTATTGTCTAAACTTTTGCCAGTAGTAATGTGGTTAAAATTTGGAATAATATTTTTTATTGTTTCAATAATATCATTTTTTGTGATGGTATTATTATTAAATAAATTTTCTATCTTATCTAAAACAACTTTCAAATTTTCTTTAGATTTTTTTGGATAATTTGTTACCACACCAAGATTGAAAAATCTTTCATTGTCCAATGTTTCATTATCGGTAAAAAATTCTTCAAAAGATTTTTCACCATCGGTATCAGAATTGAAATAATATACAGGATAAGATGTACTTTCTTTTGTAAGTAGATTAGCTTTCGTTTTTGCTTCTAATTCAGTAGCGCAATAATCTGGCTCAAACCCAAAATCTTTTAATAATAAATTTCCTATGCTGCTAAATGTTAGCATTTCATCTTCCTTCAATTTTGGAAAAAATATTTCTGCTGTTCTTCCTAATATACAAGCAAGCATACACAATTCACCACTTTCTTTTGGCGATACAAAATATCTTTTCACATCGGATGGTGCACTTAAGGGTTGTTGTTTAGTCAGTCTTTCTAAAAAACCAAATAACAAACTACCATTGCTAAATGCTACGTTTGCAAATCGAGCAGTAGTAATCTTAAAATTATCTGCATAAGCCATTATCACTTCTTCCATCAGCTTTTTTGTAGCGCCCATAAGGTTTACGGGGTTTGCTGCTTTATCTGTGCTTACACAAAAAAAATGTTTTGGTGGAAAATTAATGAGCAAATCTAAAAACCGCTTTGCTTTTAAAACATTGTTTTCAACCATTGCTTCTATGCTAAACTCGTCTTTTTCGCTACGCACATGTTTGTGAGCAGCAAAATTTGCTACAATATCAAAACCATTATGCCTCTTAAATAATTTATAAAAAACAGCGCTATCAAAATCTATTGGATAAGTAAATAATTGTGGAAGAGAAGTATATGCAGCATCGCTTCTGATGTCTCTCACAATTTCTGTAAGTCCATTCTCATTGATATCTACAATATAAACAACTGATGGTTTAAAATGTAAGATTGCTTTTACATAACTACTACCAATTGTGCCAGCACCACCAATAACCAATACAGATTTGCCCTCTATCTCTTTAGTAAGTGTTTCTTTATTTGCATTAATATCTTTCTCAAAAAAAGATTCTTTTCTTTTAGTGATATTGTTTGCAATAAAATTTTCTATGTTGAATATTTGCATAAAATAAATTAGCCGTTATTTGTAAATGGCAAAAAACAAAGTTATCATTTTAATTGTGCAGGATTACCATAAGCAGTGGTGTTGTCTGGAATATCTTTTATAACAACTGAGCCAGCACCTACAACAACATTTTTACCAATTGTTATTCCCTGCTTTATTACAGATCCAGCTCCAATAAAACTATTTTTACCAACAGAAACATTTCCACATAGTATGGCACCAGGTGCAATGTGCGCAAAATCTCCAATAATGCAATCGTGTTCTATTATACAACCAGTATTACAAATAACGCCATTACCAATTTTGCTTAATGGATTTATGATTACCCCAGCACTTATCATTACCCCACTTTTTCCAATTGTTGTACTCGAGCAAATTATTGCAGATGCGTGAATGGCATTTATTGGGAAAATACTTTTTACTGCTAAATTTTCATAAACCTTACGCCTAGTATGATTGTCGCCAATGGCAATAAAAAAAGCATTATTTGATAGCGCAAAAAAAACATTTTCAAAATTTTCATCGCCAAGATACTCCAGATTAAAAGGATTGTTTTCTTTAATGGCACTATCGCAATACGCAAATACCTCTTTACCTGCTGATGTATAAATGCTATGCGCTACATATGCATGGCCAGAGTAACCAATTAAAATAATTTTAGAGTTCTCCATTTTAGTGCATCAACGTTTTATATTCTTGCAATATAGCGTTCCAAATAGTTTCTCGGTTATAGTAACTAAAAATATTTTCTTTAAGTTTTATTGCCATACCCTTCATAATTTCAGGGTTGTTTAATGCAAATGTAATCTGATTTTTCTTTTGCAAAGTATCGCCAACATCAAAACGCAAACCTGTAATATTGTTTTCAACAATATCAACATTACCTGCAATAGATGAGCAAATTATTGGGGTGCCCATGGCTCCCGATTGCAACAATACATTTGGAAAACCTTCTCTATGAGAAGGGAAAACAAACAATGTTGCTAATGAAATATAATATTCAACATAAGCCGTCCAATCTATATGAATAATATTTGCATTGCTTTTTATTTCCTCAATAATATGCTGGGGCAATGGGTCTAATTCCATTTCAAATTTACCCACCAATACAAGTTTAATATTTTGATGATCAGGTTGTAGGTCTTTAAAAGTTTCCACTAACTCAACAATGCCTTTATCTTTTACAAGCCTTCCAATACTTAGCAAATAAATATTGCCTGAATTAAAGTCGATACTTTTTTTTACTTCAGAAAGTGTTTCTTGATTAAAGCTTGTAATTGAAAATCTATTTAAATCAATACCATTAGATGACCCTTTGCTGATTACTTTTAGTTTATTTTTTTTAGTAAGCTTTTGCTCGTTAATATAATTTAGTAATGAAAAGCTATTTGGCCAAATATGGTTTGCGGAAGCGTAAGTTAGTTTTTCTATAAATTTTAATACGTGAAATTTAATACCAGTTTCTACCATTAACGGCAAACCAGCAACGGTATGAATTCTTATTTTAACATTGCAAATTTTAGCAGCCATCATGCCTAGTAGGCCTGCTTTGGGCGTATGCGTATGTACAATGTCTGGCTTTTCTTTTTTAAATATTCTTATTAGTTTCCATAAACAAATTAAATCTTTTAAAGGGGTAATTTTTCTCGTCATTGGCACAATTGTGTGCCGACAATTTTCATTTGCAATTACCTCACCTATTTCTCTTCCATCGGCACTTATCATTAAAACCTCAAAGCCGTTTTCTTTCATAAAACGCATTTGCCCATTGAGCAAATATTTTAATGATATTGGCACTGTTGTAATCCGTATTATTTTTTTTTGAAGGCTCAATGAGTGCGGGGTTAAAAAAAATTAGTTGATAAGGTTCGATTAATTATTATTCATCCACTTGTCATACCACATTTGAAACATTAAAATATACCATATTTTTTCTGCTCTTTCTACTTTACCATTATAAAATGAATTTTTAATTCTTTGTATCTCTGTGTTATTAAAAATATTTTGCTTAACAATAAAACCTTCGTTTAAATATTGATCAACATAAGATTTTAATTCATGCTGAAGCCAAGAGGCTATAGGAATCCCAAAACCCATTTTTGGCCTATCCATCATTTCTTTAGGAATATATTTGTGTACAATTTCTTTTATAATAAATTTTTTATTGCCGTTGTTATATTTGTACTCCATAGGCAACTGTGCAGCCCATTCAATAACTCTTTGGTCTAAAAACGGTTCTCTCCCTTCTAAACTTACACTCATAGATGCTCTATCTACTTTTTGCAAAATATCATCTAATAAATAAGTTTGATAATCAATAGCCATCATATATGCAAGGGTAGAATGGTTTTCTGCTTTCAGCTCTTCGCTATCAAACGCAGAAGGTAATTTTATTATTTTAGTTTTAAATAAGCTTTCGATATCGCTTTCGTTCATTTGGCTAGTTAAACTTATCAAGATGTTATGATTCGATGGGTTTTTAAGTAACATCTTTAATTTTTCGTACCGGCTATGAAAAAGATATTTTTTATTTAAAACAGGAATAGAATCTGCAGGAATAACATTCATTATGCCTGCCATTGTTTTGCGCAACAAAGAGGGAATACTATTTAGTTTTTTGCCATAGCGCATCATATAATCATAACGATTATACCCGGCAAAAATTTCATCGCCAGCATCTGCAGACAAGGCTACCGTTACTTTTTCTTTTGCAATCCTACTTACTAGAGTTGTTGGTATAGCACTACTATCCGCAAATGGTTCATCATAAAAAAAAGGTAATTGAGGTACAATTTCCAAGGCTTCTTTTTGGGTACAGTAATATTCTGTATGATCTGTACCCAAATGTGCTGCTATATCTTTTGCATAAGGTGCTTCATTAAGTCCTACATCTGGCACGCCAATAGTAAATGTTTTTATTTTTTCTGTTTTGTCATTTTGCAATAAAGCTGTTACGCATGTGCTATCGTAACCACCACTTAAAAACACACCAACGGGCACGTCGCTTACCATTCTGTAATTAAAAGCGCTGGTTAATAATTTTTCTGTTTCCTCAATAGCTTCTGGTAAATCAATTTTGAGTGTGGGTTTGTTATAAGCATCATATACATTCCAATATTGCTGGGTTTGTAAAATATTTTGCTTTAAATCTAATTCTAAAAAATGACCGGGTTTTAATTTGTGTGCATTTTTAAAAATACAATGAGGAGTAGGTACATAACCAAATTGCATAAATGCGGCAGCGGCATCTAAATTTATTTCTTTAGTAAAGTTTGGGTGTTGTACCAAAGCTTTTAATTCGGAGCCAAATAAAAACAAACCATCTTTTTGATAATAGAAAAAAGGTTTTACACCAGCCCTATCTCTACATGCAAATATTTTTTGATTAGCATCGTCATAAATTACAAAAGCAAACATGCCAATAAATTTTTGTAAAGCGGCGCTTCCCCATTCTTTGTATGCATGTAAAACTACTTCGGTATCACTATGGCTTTCAAAAGAATGTCCTTTCGTCTCCAATTCTTTTTTTATTTCTTCAAAATTGTACACTTCCCCATTGAAAGTAATATGTAGGTTTTGAAAAGTTTTTGGTTGGCTTCCCCCTTCGGTCAAATCTATAATGCTTAATCGTCTATGCCCAAGACCAATTATTGCCTTATCAGTTTCATACATGCCATAACCCTCGCCATCTGGCCCACGATGAGCTAGTATTCTATTCATTTTTTCTAAAATGGATTGGGTAGATGTTTTATTATAATCTACAAAGCCTGAGATACCACACATGTATAAAAATTTGAAGCAAATATAAGGTTTGATTATAGAATGATTTTGATACATCTAATAAATCTTTTGCTTTTCAATATTTAAATACAAACCAAGGAAATTTATTTACTTTTGATTGAAAAGTAAGCAATCGAAAAGCCGCTATTTCTACCAAATTAGAATTATTGATAATTATTAACATGAGTAAAACAGGAACCTTTGTTATTTCCCTTGATTTTGAATTATATTGGGGAGTGTGGGATGTAACTACAATCGAAAAATATGGTAAAAATATTTTAGGTGTAAAGCAAGCAATACCCGCTATGCTAAAAATATTTGATGAATATAATATAAAAGCAACATTTGCTACAGTAGGCTTTTTGTTTGCTAAAAATAAAACCGAGCTATATTCCTATTTTCCAAATACTAAACCAAATTATACACAAGAAAACTATAATGTATATAAAAATGGATTAACCAATATAGGTAATGATGAAACAGAAGACTCCTATCATTTCGGCTATAATTTATTAGAACAAATAAAAGAGGCTAATCATGAAATAGGGTCTCACACTTTCAGTCATTATTACTGCCTAGAAGATGGACAAACAAAAGTTGAGTTTGATGCTGACTTAAAAGCGGCTATTAAAATTGCTGAAGATAAAAATATTGGTATCTCAAGTATTGTATTTCCTCGAAATCAAATCAACAAAAAATTTTTAACTGTTTTACAAGAAAACGGAATAAAAACCTATAGAGGTAATCCTACATCTTGGATATATAAACCACGTAAATTTGGAGATGAAAATTTGTTTATACGTCTTTGTAGGCTTATAGATGCATATTTGCCAATTTTTGGTTACAATACTTTTCAAATAGACAAAACAGAAGCTTACCCTATAAATATTCCTGGAAGTAGATTCTTAAAGCCATATAATAAACGATTATCGTTTTTAGAAAAAATGAAAATAAAAAGAATATTGAAGGAAATGACAATAGCAGCAAAACGAAAAGAGTTATATCATCTTTGGTGGCACCCTCATAATTTTGGCACTTCATTAAATGAGAATATGAAAGGCTTAAAAATAATTTTAGAACATTTTCAAACTCTCCAAAAAGAATATGGTTTTACAAATAAAACAATGAGCCAGGCTCCTGAGTTTAGTTAAGAAAAATATTCCTTTTAGAAATTATAAATGAAAAATAAAAAAATAGTTTTACTGGCTTCAGATTGCCAATCTTCTAAATGGTTGTACAATGCAATTATTAAAGAGTTTAAGATAGAAAAAGTTATTATCGAAACCCCTATTTCCAAAAGAGCATTGTTTCGCCGTCGCATTAAAAAAATTGGATTATTAGAGGTAGTTGGGCAAACCATTTTTTCTATCCTTGTTGTGCCAATTTTAAAATATAAAGCAAGAAAAAGAAAAGAAGAATTAATAAAAGAGTACAAGTTAAATGATGCTAATTTTAATTTTATAAATACAGAAAGAGTGTCTTCTATTAATGATGATGCCTGCAAAGAAATATTAGAATCTTTAAACCCCGATATTGTATTAGTAAATGGCACTAGAATTATAAGTAAAAAAATATTGAGTTGTACTAACGCTATTTTTGTAAATATACATGTAGGTATTACCCCATGGTATAGAGGCAGCCACGGCGGGTATTGGTCAATAAAAAACAATGACGCATCAAATTTTGGAACCACAATACACATAGTAGATACTGGTATTGATACAGGAGGAATATTAAAGCAAGCATTTACAACACCTACAAATAAAGACAACTTTACCACATACCCCACTCTTCAATCTGCTATTGGCATTGCTGCATTAATTGAATTGATACCATCGCTTTTAAAAGAAGATTATAATATTATAACAAAAAAAGAAAAAGGAAAAATGTATTATCAGCCTACGATATGGCAATATCTTTTTAAAAAATACAACTAGTTAAATTTATTTGACTTACCAAGCTTAGCGAATCTAAAAAATGATTTAAATAATAGCAATAGCTTACCTTTGAAACTATATGTACACATATGTAAATTATTGGGATTTTTTATTGGCCCCTATTTATATTTATATTTTTTATAGGATTGTAAGTCGAATTTCTCAAAAAAAATATTCTTATGATCTATACATACAAAAAAAATTTATCCAGGGTTTTTGGGTAAAAATAGCGGCAAGCATTTGCTATGTTTTATTTATACAATATTATTTTGGTGGTGGTGATACTTTTATGTATTTTGGGTATGGCAGGGTTATGCACAATGCAATTATAAATGATGCTTCTAATGTTTCATTTTTATTTTCTGATAAAGATAGTTTTTTTGATTATGTACAAACGATAACCTTTGAAGAAGCCGAAACCACAACTGGTTACATGGCATCTTTGAGTAACCAGATGGTTGTAAGATTTTCTTGCATTTTTGGATTTTTATCTTTTCAAAATTATACCATAACCTCTCTTTTTTTCTCCATGCTTTCCTACATAGGAATTTGGCGAATGTATTTATTTTTTATTAATTACTTTAAACAGTACAAAAAAGAAATTTCCTTTAGCTTTCTCTTTCTACCAAGCTTTGTATTTTGGGGAAGTGGTGTATTAAAAGAGTCTATATGTTTATTTGCAATGGGTGTTTTAATTAATACAGGATTTAAAATTATTTACAAAAAAAAAGTAACAGTTCTTAATTTATTTCTTGTTGTTTTTTGTACCTACTTGCTTGTTGTAATAAAAAGTTATATTTTTTATGCTATTATAATTGCATTTGTTATTTCATTTGCTTACCACTTTATGAAAAATTTCAATTTGTTTTTAAAAATATTTTTAGGAATATTTGCTGTCATTTTATTAGTTTTTAGTGCAAATGTTATTTTAGAATCTATAATAAGCTCTGCTGCAAATACTGATAATATAGAGAATGTTATAGAAACTGCTAAAGTGAATAAAAATAATTATGAAGATCTTGGAGGTTCATTTGTAGATATTGGTAATTTTGATGCTAGTATATCTGGTGTAATTACTAAAATTCCGAACGCACTTGTTAATGTATTTTTTAGACCGTTTTTATGGGAGGCTACAAGTCCAATATTATTTATTAGTATGCTAGAGGCAATGTTTTTCTTGTTGCTTTTTTTACGAGTGCTTATTAAAACTAAAATTATATTTTTTGTAAAAAATTTAGCCCAAGAGCCTATTTATATTTTTAGTTTTGTTTTTGTTTTGTTTTTGGGTATTATAGTAGGTTTTACAACCTATAATTTTGGGACGATACTCAGGTATAAAATTCCATGTATGCCATTTTTGGCTATGATGCTTCTATTGCTTAATAAAAGTGTAAATACAACACCTATTCACTCTGTTCCAATTGCCGATAAACATTAGAGTAATCCTCAATTCCATTTTTTAAACTAAATTTTTCCGCAGCAACCTTTCTAATTTGTTCAGGTGGGATATTTGCAAGGTTGTCAATTTCATCTACAGCATTTTGATAATATCTTTTGTCAAAATTTTCTACCAAAGCACCGACTTTATTTTCACGTAATAATACAGATGTATCTCCAATTCCATTTGCAATTAGCGGGATTCCCATGCTTAATATTTCCCCTATTTTTACTGGGCTGCTGCTTATTTTGGAATACACTGGCTTTATGAAAGATATACTAATATCGGACGCATACATATATTCCGGCACTTGGCTAAATGGAACAGTGTGCAATACAAACCTATCATTTGGCAAATTGTGTGCGGCCAATTTTTGTAAAACCATTTTGTGATCAGAATTGGTTATTATTAAAAAAACGGCGGTTGGCTTTTTTAATAAAAGTACCTCAAATAAAGAAAGCATTTCGTCTATCATATACCATGCACCTAAAGAACCCAAATAACTTATAACATATGCCTCTGTAGTGATGTTTAGTTTTTTTCGAGCTATATCTTTTTTGCTTTTATCGGTTTCCAAAAAGAAATCTATATTGGCACAACAAGGGATTACTGTTATGGGAATATTTTTATCATAAAAAGGCCAAGTTTGAATTTCGCTTTTCCCTGCATGAGTCAACGATATGATATGATTGGCTTCTGTTACAAATTCTTTTTCTTTTTGTTTATAGTGATTATAAACTTTGCGCCAAAACCATTTTTTTGTGTTCCAAGAATTTCCATCTGCTTTTTCGTCTGCCCAAAAACCCCTCATGTCAAATAGAAACTTTACGCCAGTTTCTCTTTTCAATTGCAAGCCTACTTCTGCAGCGGTATAACTTCTACAATGAATAAGGTTATATTTATTCTTTTTGTGTAGCTTTTTGGCTACTGATAATAATTTTACCCTATCATATATTTTGCTAAAAATTGGTGGTGTAGTGTGAAAGATTTGTGGATACCACCCAATGTTATTATGATCTAATAATGTTTTTATTTCATCTTTTAAACTTGCGTATTTATCCGGCTTCTCAAAGCTTAAAATATCAAATTTGTTCCCTTTCTTAGAAAGCCCTATTAGGTAATTAATTACTTGGCTTTGACCAAGCGGATCTGTCATTCCGTCGTAAGAGATATATAAAACATTCATCAAAAGGGAAGGTTAAAGGTATTTTATACAAATTAGCTAGTAGCAGAAATTACTTCGTTATAGTTTAAATTAACTTTTGGAATGTTTAAATATGCAGAAATGAAATCATCATTTATTTCTTCATTGTTTAATAGTTTATTTAAATACGGTTTTGCCATGCTGGGTGTGCTTGCTTTAGCGCTTAGCTGCTGTATAAATTCGATATCGTTAAAGCCTGTTTTTTGTATAAAATGAAATATGTTATTTAAAAAATTTTCATTGCTTCCCAGATTGCCGTCGTAATGTATTCTTTCTTTCATGGCAATTAACTGTCCATTTTCTGGGTAAAAATCGTAGTATGCTACTTTTGCTAAACCCACAATTTTTTCCAAGTGTAGTGCTTCTATAATTTTTCTAATTTTTCCTTTAAATTTTAAAACGAATGGTATTTTTTTTAAAAGATTACTTGTATCCGCTTTTGTATTTTTACTCCAAAGTGCATAAGTTGCAGAAATGCTTTCTGGAAAAAAAACAATATGCGGAGTATTGTCATCTACAAAATCTATTTTAGTATCCGCATTTTTATAAACAATAGCCTTTTCCATTTTTGTAATTTCTGTAAGCTTATCTATTTCAAATCCTTTTTTAAAAGTAATTGCTTTGTAACCTGGGCCAAAAGCGGCTGCGGTAGTTAATAGCATATAGCCGTGATGATGTACGCTCTGAAAACTCGTTTCGGTATTTTTATCAGGCAAGGATGGAAAAATATTTAATACAAAACTTACATCAGGAGTTTCTAAAATTTGTAACGACAGTGTAACATAGGTTTGTTTTGTTTTTAAAAAATCGGGCTGGCTTAAATTATAGCGAATAATATCGTATAGTATATTGACGTCCGACACCATCTCTTTTAAAAAAGGAATAGCAAGTTTGTGATTTTGTCGCATATCATTACCTGTTGCAAAAATTTCAACAATTGCCTTTGTTTGTTTGTTGCTATACATGGCTTATAAGATTTTGATATAAGTTTATTTTATTGGTAGGAATTAAAATAAAATTATATTCCCACAATTCCTTATTTCCTAATGGGGTTAATTTTTTTGTGTCTTCATTTAAATAATAAATTACATAATCTAATTCTTTTATGAAATTAAGCATATCTAAAGATGTTAAGCCAAAACCTTCTAAAAAAATTGGGTTTATTTCAATTAAAATTACTGGCATATATTTTTTTAAAATTTTTTTTGCCCCATTTAACGCAAAAAGTTCTGCTCCTTCAATATCTATTTTAATAAAGGTAAGGTTTGGTAGTTCATTATTATAAAATTCATCTAACGAAACTACTTCACAATCAAAGGTTTCTTCTTTTGTAAATTTATAATTAAGGTCTTTTTCTTTATCGTTATGCCTAGTTGCAATATGTGCTTGTCCAGTACTCAATGTGCCAATGTCCATTTTGGGCACTGTAAATTTTACGATATCTGTTTTGTTGGATACCCCTTTTTGATAATAAGTTACATTTTTTAATCCAAAATGTTTTATTAGCATTTTAAAAACACTGAATGTAAATGGAATGGGCTCATACGCATAAACCTTTCCGTTGTTGCCTACTATTTTACTCATCCTTTCGGTGTAATAAGCAAAATTTGCACCAAGGTCTAATACGGTATCCCCAGGTTTAATAAATTCGGGCAATAAAAACATTTCCTTTTCATCAATCAATTTAAATTTAATATCTCTTTTTTTGCCAAAAAATTGGGCATATTTATAAAGCCTTTTACCCAATATTTTAAATAATATAGGTTTAGCAAAAGCTCTCATTCCAGATTTAAGTGTTGACATTATATATGTTTAATTTTTTTTAAGATAGATACAAAGTTGCATGCCTTTATTTGTTTTTGCCATAAACCAAATAAATAATTTATCAATAAATTTTGGCATGTACGCTGTACAAGGTTCGTATTTATATTGGGCAATAGTGTATAAATTATTATTTATTTTAGAATGCTCCTCAAAAGACTTTACCAAAAATTCATGCAAATGAAAAGGCTGGTGCATGGGGCTTATATGCGATACATAATCTGATCCTGTAATTTTATAATACGCATTCAGCATTTTTGTTACAAGAAAATTTGAAGAAGGCACTTCTATAAACAATATCCCGCCAGGTTTCAACCATTTCATTGCTTTCAATACACACTCCGATGGGTTATAAAAATG
>JAYTGY010000018.1:0-2627 GCA_043733065.1 Ferruginibacter sp. | reverse complement strand
AATATTCGTTTTAAAAATGTAGAACAGTATAATGATTTGCAAACAAGAAACAGATATTATATTGAATTGAAAAAAAGCAAAGCAGCAGGCGATGCATATTTGGCTATGCAAGCAGAACTGAGTAGAGATAATGGTCGTACGCCTATGCAATGGGATGCAACGACACTTGCCGGATTTACAACAGGCAAACCTTGGTTGCCAATTAATACAAATACTACCAATATAAATGTTGCAATACAAGACAAGGATAAAAATTCTATTTTAAATTATGTAAGAACATTAACCAAATTAAGAAAAGAACATAAAGATGTATTGGTATATGGTAAATACAATTTAATAGATGCAGATAATAAAAATATTTTTGCATACACAAGGTCGAATGGTGCAGAAACATTATTAGTGTTGATGAATTTTACTAAAGATGTAAGCTTCACTCCTATTCCAAAAGGATTTAGTTTGAGCGATGAATTAATTAATAACTTACAACCTTTGAAATTGGATGGAGCAAATATTATCTTGCAACCATATCAAGCTTGTGTAATAAAATTAAAATAAAACTATGAATAACAAATTAATTCTTTGGTCGGTAACAGTTGGTTTAGCAGGTTTTTTATTTGGTTTAGATGTGGCTGTAATATCGGGAGCCGAAAAAGCCATACAACAATTATGGGGACTGAGTGATTGGTTGCATGGCACTGCTATTGCTATGGCGCTGTATGGCACTGCTTTTGGAGCAGCATTTGGCAATTATCCTGCAAATAAAATTGGCAGAAAAAATACATTAATTTGGGTTGGTATTGTATTTTTTGTTTCATCTATTGGTGCCGCCATGGCACCAGAGGTAAATAGCTTTATGTTTTTTAGATTTTTAAGTGGGCTTAGTATTGGTGCATCTTCTGTGGTTGCACCACTTTATATTGCAGAAATTGCCCCACCAAAATATAGAGGACGCATGGTTATTTCTTTTCAAGTAAATATTGTAACAGGAATTTTAATTGCATATCTATCTAATTATTTATTGCAAGGTATTGGCGGAGTAAATGATTGGCGATGGATGTTGGGTGTGGTTGCTATTCCATCGCTTGTATTTTCTGTGTTAATGATGATGGTGCCCGAAACACCAAGGTGGTTGGTATTGTATAAAAAAGATGATGAGGCGGCAAGAAATGTACTGGCACTTACAAACCAAGAAAGTGATACTGTGATTGCAGATATTAAAGCATCGGTAAATTCTTTGACAGAAAAATTATTTAATAAGAAATTTTATAAGCCATTGCTATTGGCATTTTTGTTAGCATTTTTTAATCAGCTTTCGGGTATTAATGCCATTATATATTATGCACCAAAAGTTTTTGAAATGGCAGGTATTGGTAGAGATGGCGCTTTATTATCTACAGTTGGTATTGGAGTTATTAATCTATTATTCACCATTGCTGGTTGGTATTTAATAGATAGGTTTGGGCGACGAACATTAATGTATATTGGTAGCATTGGTTATATTATTTCGCTAGGATTAATAGCTTATTCATTTTATTCAGAAGCACATCAATTTATAACTTACTATGTATTTTTATTTATAGCCGCACATGCTATTGGGCAAGGTGCTGTAATATGGGTTTTCATTTCAGAAATTTTCCCTAACGCTGTAAGAGCGGCGGGCACATCGTTTGGCTGTCTAACACATTGGGTGTTTGCGGCCATTATAGCCCAAGTATTTCCATATTTTTCTAACAAATATGGCGGTGTAGAAATCTTTGCATTCTTTTGTTGTATGATGGTATTGCAATTACTTTTTGTTTGGAAAATGATGCCCGAAACAAAAGGTTTATCTTTAGAATCAATGGAAAATTCTGTATTGCATTAATATTTTTTCTTTGGCAACAAGCAGTGAAGCATTTATTTGACATTGGTGGCAAATATGATTTTGTTATCTTTTGCTTTGATAAAAGCAAAAGATAATCTCCGTTCAACAGCAAATCTTTAATCATCTTTTATTTATGATATGTAAAAAACAAATTATGAAAAAAAAAATTCTCACAAGTTTCATTTTTGCATTTTTATGCATAAGTGCCTTTGCCCAAAATAATTTATACAAAGAAATATACAGACCACAATTTCATTTTTCACCATCCATAAATTGGTGTAACGATCCTAATGGCCTCGTATATAATAATGGTATCTATCATCTATTCTATCAGCACAATCCATTTGGCAATACTTGGGGACACATGACTTGGGCACATGCTACAAGCAAAGATTTAATTCATTGGAAACACCTACCCATCGCCATTCCCGAAGAAAATGGAACAATGATTTTTTCGGGAACTTGTGTGGTAGATAAAAATAATACAAGCGGTTTTGGAAAGAATGGCAAAATACCAATGGTAGCAATCTACACAGGGCATATTGAAAATGTAAATCAATCTCAAAATATTGCTTATAGTTTGGATGATGGTGTAACATGGACAAAATATGCAAACAATCCAATATTAGATTTGCATAAAAAAGATTTTAGAGACCCGAAAGTTTTTTGGCAAGAAAATAAAAAATATTGGGTAATGGCAGTAATGTTGCCAGTAGAGCATAAAGTACAATTTTATTCTTCTGCAAATTTAAAAGAGTGGAAA
>JAYTGY010000017.1:0-3286 GCA_043733065.1 Ferruginibacter sp. | reverse complement strand
CTATTTGTGGTGGCGCAAACCCTTCTACTGCAAAGCAATTAAGGAAAACAAACTGGTGGATTTTTCATGGTGCAAAAGATGATGTGGTAAATCCTGAATTTTCAATTCAAATGGCTACAGCTTTGCAACAACAAAGCGCTAATATAAAATTTACTTTATATCCTGATGCTAATCACAACAGTTGGGATGCTGCTTTTGCTGAGCCAACTTTTTTAAACTGGCTATTCTCCAATAAAAAATAATTATGCTCCCTTTGAAAAAAATAACAACCATCTTTTTTTGTTTTTATCTAACCACAAGTTTTAATTATTGTGTTGCACAAAAAAAAACGATTGATGCAAAAGTAGATTCTGTTTTACGATTAATGACCTTGCAAGAAAAAATTGGGCAACTCAATCAATACAGCGGAGACTGGGCTGCAACTGGACCCATTACACAAGATGGCGATAAACAAAATCAAGTAAGAAAAGGGATGCTTGGCTCTTTACTAAATGTTACTGGTGTAGAACATACCAGAGCTTTGCAAGAAATTGCCATGCAATCGAGAATGAAAATTCCATTGCTTTTTGGACAAGATGTTATTCATGGTTACCGAACTATTTTTCCAATACCCTTGGCAGAAGCTGCAAGTTGGGATACGACTGCAATACGCCTTAGTGCAAGAATTGCAGCTACCGAAGCAAGTGCTGTTGGTGTGCATTGGACCTTTGCGCCAATGGTGGACATTGCCCGTGACCCACGTTGGGGGCGGGTGATGGAAGGTGCAGGCGAAGATCCATTTTTGGGTTCTTGCATTGCCACTGCAAGGGTAAAAGGGTTTCAAGGAAATGGCTTGGGGAATACAGATGCCGTAATGGCTTGTGCAAAACATTTTGCAGCATATGGCGCAGCAGTTGGTGGTAGAGATTATAATAGTGTAGATATGAGTTTGCAACAATTGCACAATATTTATTTGCCGCCTTTTAAAGCAGCAGTAGACGCAGGCGCAGCTACGTTGATGAATTCGTTTAATGATATCAATGGTATTCCAGCATCAGCCCATAAATATATTTTAAGAGATGTATTAAAAGGGCAATGGAATTTTAAAGGCTTTGTGGTAAGCGATTGGGGTAGCATTGGCGAAATGATTAACCATGGCTATAGTAAAAATAATTATGAAGCTGCTATGCAATCCATAAATGCAGGAAGCGATATGGATATGGAAAGCCGTGCTTACAAAGAAAACTTAGTACAACTTATTAAAGATGGAAAAGTAAAAATAGCAATAGTAGACGATGCAGTAAAAAGAATTTTGAAAAAGAAATTTGAATTAGGTTTGTTTGATAATCCGTATAAATTTTGTAATAAACAAAGAGAACAAGAACAATTTAATAACTCAGCCCATTTGCAAGCTGCAAAATTAATGGCTGAAAAAAGTATTGTTCTGTTAAAAAACAATAACAACATTTTGCCCTTATCTAAACAAACAAAAAACATTGCTATAATTGGTCCTTATGCAAAATGCATTGGAGATAATTTAGGGTTTTGGAGTTATCAATGGCCAGATGATACTACAAGAGTGGTCAGTTTATATGATGGAATAAAAAATAAACTAGGAGGTGATATAAACTTATTGTATGCAAAAGGCTGCAACAGCAACGATAAAGATACAAGTGGTTTTGCAGAAGCCATTGCCATTGCAAAAAAAGCCGATGTAATAATTATAAGTGTAGGAGAAGATGGCAATAAAAGTGGAGAAGCCAAAAGTCGCAGCAGTATTGGTTTTGAAGGTATGCAAGAAAATTTGGTAAAAGCAGTTTCCTCAACAGGTAAACCAATTGTTGTTTTAATAAATGCAGGGCGGCCATTAATTTTTAATTGGACAGCAGACAATGTTCCAGCCATTTTATACACTTGGTGGTTGGGTACAAAAGCTGGAGATGCTATGGCCAATGTGTTATTTGGCGATTACAATCCATCTGCAAAATTGCCTATGAGTTTTCCAAGAACCGAAGGGCAAATACCCATTTATTACAATTATTTTAGTACAGGGCGACCAGCACAAAATGAAAACGAAAACAGTTATGTATCGGCCTATATTGATTTGCCAAATAGCCCTAAATTTCCATTTGGATATGGATTGAGTTATGCAAATTTTAAGTACAGTGCTATCCAGTTAACGGATTCAATTGTTACCAATACAAAAAATATAACGGCATCTATTACATTAAAAAATACCAGTAAAGTTGATGGTGAAGAAACGGTACAATTATATATTCAAGATATGGTAGGTTCTATTGTGCGACCGGTAAAAGAATTAAAAGGGTTTAAAAAAATATTTTTAAAAGCAGGAGAAAGTAAACAGGTAAGTTTTACGATAAGTGTAAATGATTTAAAATTTTACAATAACGAATTGAAATTTGCTGCAGAGAAAGGAGATTTTAAATTGTTTATTGGGGGTAATAGTAGGGATGTGAAAGAGGTTGGGTTTAGGTTGTTGTAATTGATTATTTTTCTCAAAATAATAAGAGCCTTAGTTTACCAAGGCCTTTGTTTGTTGGACAAGATTCAAACTTGCGACTCCTAGACCTACTGCCTAGTGCCTAGTGGGCTACTGGGATGCGCTACCACCCGAAACATAAAAATGTTTAAAGAATATTTCAAAAACAATCTTAAATACTTTTTTTAAAAATATTAGAATAATAAAATCGAAAAAATAATTCCTACTCCTTCTTACCATGTACAAACCGTATCGTTCCACTTTTTTTAAGGTCTGATGTTACCCTTACTTCATATCGTTTGTTTCCGTCGGTAACTACCATCAATGCAGTGTTTGGTGGTATTGTACCAAGGTTATCAGCATACATTACCAATTCATTAAGTTCATCATTATTTACTGGCAGTTCCAGAGTGATAGATTGTGTTGTTAGTTTTTTATGTGCTAGTAAAACCTTTCCATTATAAAATAAAGAAACACTATCGCCATCTATATCACCATTATCGTACAACTCTATTTTTACTGTTTCATTTTCTACATTTACAGTTTGTAAAATATTATTGCTTCTTTTTTCAAAACCTGTAGGTAAATTTTTTGGTGTAATTACTTTTGCAATAATAATAGGTTTTGTAGTAGTATCTTTTTTTGCAATAACAACAGGCACTTTCACCAATGGTTTTACTGGTGATTTTACAATTGGCTTTATCGTATTTTTTGGCGTTACTTTTGCAATTGGTGCATTTATTTTTATAGGAGTTTTAATTAAAGTCTTAGGTTTTGTCATTCCCAACAAAGATTTTTCAGGAGAAT
>JAYTGY010000016.1:0-8910 GCA_043733065.1 Ferruginibacter sp. | reverse complement strand
GAAATTTCTTCTAATGTACAAATGATACTGTTGTTAAGTTTAGTGTTTACAGTAGGCGTTCCTCACGGCGCTTTAGATTTTTTGGTAGATGAGCAAAATGAAACAATACAGAACAAAATATTCTCCATGAAAAAATTTTTAGTAACCTATTTAACCAGGTTATTTATTTTTGCATTATTTTGGTTTCTACCGTGGTTTGCATTTTCCATTTTCATCATTTTTTCTATTTTTCATTTTGGGGAAACAGATATGAACAAATTTATACAACCAAATAAAAGTGCTGTGTTAGTCTATTTTTCTTATGGCTCTTTTATTTTGAGTGTACTTTTTCTTTCGCATTTATCAGAAATAAAAAATTCATTACCACAAGTAGATATCTTTTTAAAAGAAAATAACATATTTAATTTTTTGCAGAACAATAGCTACTTAATGATTGCATTTTTTTGTTTACTTTTTATCAGCGCTGTATTTTGGCAATATAAAAAAAGAAATATTAAAGAGATTTCTTTTAAACAAGTAATACTATTTGCATGCCTCATTATTATTTTAAAATATTTACCACTTACACTAGCTTTTACATTCTATTTTGCTTTGTGGCATTCCATATTATCTGTAAGAAACATTTTCAACTATTTTAAAGCGTTTAATAATAGCAAAAACTTTACCCTCATTTGTAATAAGAGCGTATTGTTTAGTTTGCTAGCATTGGGTGGTATATTTGTACTCTATTACATCTTAAAATTGTACATGCCAAATATGAATCTGTTGTTTGCTTTACTCATTATGCTTTCTGTACTTACACTCCCACACCTAACTGTAATGCATAGTATGTATAAAAATTACAGTAAATCCAATTAGCTAAAATCTCAATCTATTCCTTCTCCAATCTACAGATACACTAGAGCCTTCTGCTATAAAAATACTATCCGGTTTTGTATGGCTTAAATGTGCAAATGTTTTGCCATACATGGCTTCAAAATCGCAATTGATTGAGTAATTATTTATGGTGTTTATTTTCCAACTTGGGTGGCTTATGGTATATTCTTCTGTTCTGGCTTCATCTATTTTTGTATAGCCAAAATAATGTTCAAAAATATATTCTTCAAAACTACCTTTTAGCATTTGCTCATTGGTTATAGTAGCATTTACTTTTATGCTATTCCATACTTTATTTATTTTCCAATAATATTCTATTTGCTTACTATCATCATGTATTTTTATGTTGTGCTTAGTGGGTATAGTTGTGTAGTGTTCTTTGTATAATTTATTGGCCATCCATGCTACTACTTTATAGGGTATGGTTTCGTTTATAAAAACTACGCCACGCTTTTCTATATCTGCGTCTTTTCGTTTTACATAAAACCGCAAGTTTATTTCTTCAAATGTTCCAAAATATGGAATAGGCATTTTAAATATTTTTGTATCGTTAAACATAAAACCAACAAGGCTTACGTGCGCTTTGCCATTATACAAATCGAGTTCTACACCTCTTGGTAAAAATGGTTGCAATACTTCGAGGGCTACTTCATAGTTTGCCATTATAATATTTTCCCAATTTGCTTTTAAAAAAGTAGCCATTTATTATTCACTTTTATTTTTTAATACTTTTCCCACAAAGTTCACTAAGTTTTCTTTTGTATCACTATGTGCCCTTCATCATATTTTTTTTGCTTTACACAAAAATGTTTTCGCATTGCTTACATGCTTTGCCAAAATTCGTTTTCCTTCTTTTTTTACTTCAGTATTTTTCTTAAACCCCCATACAATATCGCTCGCATATTTTCTTGTAGCATCAATATCTACAATAACTGCAGGATAATGTTTACCAATTTCGCATCCATACAACTGTTGCTCTATTACACTCAGTTTCCATGGTTCGTGTATTACATTTATAGGAATATTTTTCAACTCGGGCAACCATTGTTTTATAAATATAGCATCTGAGTCATGTTCTTGGGCGTTCTTTATAGGGTTGTAAATTCTTATGGTATTTATGCCTGTTACACCAGCTTGCATTTGCAGTTGTGGGTAATGTATGCCAGGCTCGTAGTCTAAAAATTGCCTTGCTAAAAAATGTAAATGCCGCCAGTCTTGCCAAAGATTAAATACGAAAAAAGAAACTACCATGGCACGCATTCTAAAATTTATATAACCAGTAGCTACCAAACATCGCATACATGCATCTACCAATGGAACACCTGTGTTACCTTGCTGCCATGCTTGTATGTAGAAATCATTTTTAAGTTTTACTAATGTATTGTATGCACTGTTTAAGTTTTCAAATTCCATGCTGCACTCGCTTTCAAATTTTTGCATAAAATGACAATGCCAATGCAATCGAGATATAAAGTTAGACAATGCTCTTTTATTTGGCGAAGCCGTATGATGCTGCATCGTATATTGATAAACCATACGCATACTAATATTGCCGTACGATAAGTAAGGAGAAATTCTTGCACAGCTTTTTCTACTAAGGCTTGGTTTACTTATATGCTTGCTATAGTTTACATGGCGCTCTTTTACAAAACTATCTAAGTACCGCCAAGCAAGGCTCTCGCCGCCTTCTTGAAAATTTTTATTTCTAGTAGTAATTTCTTTTGGTAAAGTTTCACCTTTTAAAACTGTATACAAATCTTTATCAAGTGTAGCAAAATTTAAAAAATTTTCATCTAATAATTTTACTGGAGCAGCCATGTGCTGTTGCCATTTTTCTTGCCACTTATTTCTATTTTTTAATTTTCTTATTACACCATTTAATTGAAACTCCTGCCACACTATATGATTGCTTTTGCAAAATGCTTGCATAGCAATATCTCTATCGTAAGTAATTTTATTTCCTACTTCTTGATGCGAAAAAATATTTTTAATATCATATAATTTTATAAGTTCTATAAAAACTGTTTCGACTTCATTATGAAAAATATGAATATGCGTATTTTTATCTTCAAGCTTAGTTTGCATTTCTTGCAATGATTCATACACAAAACGCCAATGCCTTACATCGCTATCATCATAAGCCATTACACTCGGTTCAAAAAAATAAATTAATAAAACAGGAAGATTGCTTTGTGTAGCTGCATACAAAGGTTCATGATCGGTAAAACGTACATCTCTTTTAAACCAAACAATATTTATAGGTATTTTATACAACAAATGCAGATGTTATAATTTTCGTTTCTTCATCAGGTTTCGCATAGCTCAATCTAGCCAAACGTCTTGCTGTATAATAGCTATCTAAACCAGAGCAAGTAATCGTATTTGCTTTTTCAATATCTACAAAACCATCTTCACAAATACAATTAGTAGGATAATATAACTGCGTAATTTCTCCGATGATTAAAATAGTGCCATTTATTGTTAAGTCTATTCTTTCTTTAAAAACTACTCCCATTTGAATATTGCTTTCCTTTACAAAAGGAGCTACAAAATTATTTTTATATTCAGTAGTTAAACCCGTAACATCAAATTCTGAAATTTCTTTTTCATATCGTGCAGATGTTTGATGCGCTTGCTTGTAAATATTTTCGTTTATATGATTAATGGTATAAACTTTTGTAGCCAATATATTTGTAAGTGTATGTCTATCCACAGAATCGGGACGCATAATAAAACCAATCAACGCAGGGTTTGCACCTAAATGAAACAACGAGCTAAATATAGCAAGGTTTGTATTTTTATTTTCATCAACTGTTCCAATTAGAGAAATAAATTTATAACCACCAATACTATTTATAAGCATAGCTCTTTTTCTCTGTTCCATTTTTTGTAAAGCAGTAGTATCTATAAAAATTGTCATAGTTATCTTTTAGAAATTTTATTCATACTTATTGCTCTTTGCATGGTGCATTTAAATCTAGAAATATCAGCACTTCTTTTTGCCACATGCTTTGTATTACAATTGTGCACTCGCTTTCGCCAAAGTTTATAACTACTTAGTTTTAAATTTTTCTTCATCAGTTCTTTTACATCTGCCTCTCTTAATCCAAACTGAAATTCAATGGCATCAAATGGCGTTCTATCTTCCCAAGCCATTTCTATTATACGATCTAAATCTACAGCTGTATATGCATCGCTTTTACTCGATGCGCTTTGGTAAGATGTGCTTTGTTTAATTTGTTCTATTGCCATAATTATTTAAAAAAAAATCTAAAAATATTTTTTATAGTTTACATTAAAGTACGATGCAAAAGCAATAGCAGTTTGACTCTTTTGAATGGTTCTCTACAATTTATATTTTATTAAACATCATCTGCTCAATTTATTATAATAAGAAAAGAAATAATGTCATACATTTATTTTTTAAACAATTTTTTAACGAATAAAATTACATGAAACACGCATACATCTTTCCAGGCCAAGGCGCACAGTTTAGTGGCATGGGCAAAAATTTATACGATAGCTACAATACATCAAAACTTTTATTTGAAGAAGCAAACGATATACTCGGTTTTAAAATTAGTGACATCATGTTTGCAGGCAGCGATGAAGATTTAAAAAAAACCAATATTACACAACCCGCTATTTTTATTCACTCAGTAGCAGCATTTAAAAATATTGATGGCTCAAAACCCAATATGGTAGCAGGGCATTCTTTAGGAGAGTTTTCTGCATTAGTTGCAAACGGTGCATTAAGTTTTGCAGATGCTTTGCGTTTAGTAGCAGTACGTGCAAGTGCCATGCAAAAAGCGTGTGAGGCAAACCCAAGCACCATGGCGGCAGTATTAAATTTAGATGATGCAATAGTAGAAGAAATTTGTGCAGCCATACTGCATGAAACTGGCGAAGTAGTTGTACCAGCAAATTACAATTGCCCAGGTCAATTGGTAATAAGTGGCAGCATTACTGGTATTGATATAGCATGCGAAAGAATGAAAGCTGCTGGTGCAAAACGTGCATTGGTATTGCCTGTTGGTGGTGCATTTCACTCGCCGCTTATGGCACCTGCAAGAGAAGAATTAGCAGCAAAAATAAATAGTACAACTTTTAATACACCTCATTGCCCTGTTTACCAAAACGTAGTAGCGGCAGCAGTTACAGATGCAGCGCAAATAAAACAAAACCTAATAGCCCAACTTACTGGTCCAGTAAAATGGACACAATGTGTACAAGCCATGATTACTGATGGCGCAACAAATTTTACAGAATGTGGCCCAGGGAAAGTATTGCAAGGCTTGGTGTTGAAAATAAATAAGGAGATGTTGGTGGAAGGCTTTAATTAATAATTTATAAATAATAATTAATAATTTTTTCTAATTAAGGTTTATAAAAAAAATCGAATCGGCTTAATACCGATTCGATTTTTTATTTTAAACTATTTAAGCGTCCTCAAACTTTAAACTTTTCAAACCTTTTAAACTTCTTACACCTATTAAACTTCTTAAACCTCTTAAACCTTTCAAACTAGATGCTTAACGTACTCAACACTTCATTCATACTCCTCACCGCATCTGCACTTTTTGCAAACGCAGCTTTTTCTTCGTCGTTCAATTGAAAGTCAACAATTTTTTCCCAACCATTTTTACCTATAATAACTGGTACACCAATGCAAATATCTTTTTGCCCATATTCACCATCAAGATAAACACAGCAAGGAATCATTTTCTTTTCATCTCTTACAATTGCTTCTACCACTGCACATCCCGCTGCACCAGGCGCATACCAAGCACTCGTGCCAAGTAAGCCAGTAAGTGTGGCGCCACCCACCATGGTATCAGCTGCTACTTTTTGTAAACGGTCTGCATCTAAAAATTGTGCTACTGGCACGCCTGTGTATGTTGCCAATCTTGTAAGTGGAATCATCGTTGTATCACCATGGCCACCAATTACGCTAGCCCCTAAATCATTTACACTGCAACCCATAGCTTGCGATAAATAATAACGAAAACGTGCACTATCCAATGCGCCACCCATACCAATAATTCTTTCTTTAGGCAAACCTGTTTCTTTCAAAGCAAGGTAAGTCATCGTATCCATTGGATTGCTTATAACTACAATGATACAGTTTGGAGAATGCTCCAAAATATTTTTCGCAACTGTTTTTACAATACCTGCGTTTATGCCTATCAACTCCTCACGAGTCATGCCTGGCTTACGAGGAATGCCCGAAGTTATTACAGCCACCGTGCTGCCTGCCGTTTTTGTATAGTCGTTTGTGCTACCAATTATTTTGGTATCAAAACCTTCTAGCTGGGCAGTCTGCATAAGGTCCATGGCTTTGCCTTCTGCGAAACCCTCTTTAATATCTACAATTACCAATTCGTCGCATATTTGTTTGCGAGCAATGTTATCTACACATGATGCGCCTACTGCACCTGCGCCTACTACGGTTACTTTCATTTTAGTTTATTTTTTGTAAATGTTGGTTTTTAGTGCGGCAAAGATAAATGATAATTGAGTAATGAATGGCCTAATAACCCAATTTCTCATTTGCAATTGTATTATCTAATGCATAACGAACATACTCATTTAATGTAACTTTTTTTAAAGCTGCAAAAGTAGCTGCTTCTTTATGCAATGAAGATGGGATGCGAACATTAAAACTGCCTTTGTATGTTTTGTTTGGATCTTTCCCAAGCGCTTGGCAGGTGGCAATATAATCTGCTACTGCATTTGCAAATTCTTTTTTCAAAGCCTTTACAGAATCTGCCTCAAAATTTACAAGGTCGTTTATGCCTATTATTTTACCAAAGAAAACTTCATCTTCTGCACTGAAATGGATTTCTGCATAATATCCTTTATGTTGTAATATATCATTCATGGTTTAGCTTTCCTTTTTCGTTAAGATTTTCTATAGTTTGTTTTAGTGCATATTTTTTTACAATATTACTAGGGTGTGGTTTGTGTAATAAAATTAAATTGCCATCTTTATCTACAAACTTTTTTCTAGAACCTGCTGTTTTACCTTTTGCCATTTCTGAATAGCCAAGAGCAGCCAAAACTTTTTTAAATTCATCCCAAGTAAAATCTGACGGGATGGATAAAAATCGTTCTAGTAATTTTTCTTGTTTACTCATTGTGAAAGTAAAAGTAACTATAATTTAGTTACAAAAGTCAAATCCTTCAAAATTTAATCTTTGTAGTAAATAGGGTAATAAATATAGTCTTAATGATGAATTTATGTTTTAAATTAGTGCTTTCTGCATCACTTTTAAATTTCTTTATATGTTTTTTGGCTTATTTGATAAAAAAGAAAAAGATAATTTCTTGAAAAAGTTTAGCAATGCTATTTATATTTCTGATGCGGCAAAACATGAAGCGGTTGTACTTTATGCAAAAGAAAATGCAAACAGTATTTTTATTGCTTGGTTTGCAAATACAGCATTCACATTTAAAAAAATATTTTTAGTAAATAATCTTGATGAAAATTTGATTGTAGAATCTCAATCATTTTCAGCAGCAAAATATGCCAACAATAAAATTATATTTTTAGAACATCATCCTTTACGAGCAAAAGAAGAAGCACTTGTTCAAAATTGTATGCATTTTGAATTTACATTTTACAACGCACTTACCGAACCTATCTTTCAATATTTTGGTGGCGATAGCATTATAAAAATGATGAAAAGAATGGGCTATAAAGAAAATGAAAAAGTTCAACATTCCGTGAGAGACGATTCACTTTTAAAAGCGCAACGAAAAATTGCAGAACATGTGCAGCTTGAATCGCATACTTCTGCATCGCAAGCAGATTGGATGTTGGTAAATGTAGGGAGTAAGTAAAATAAAAAAAGCCACGCACCGTTTCATACAAAACATGCGTGGCTCTTAAAAAATATTCAAAAAATATTTGTATTAGTCTTCTGCCAATACAATGATATAATCTTCTTCATCAAATCTTACCGTTTCGCTCTTATTCGGATTAATTTTTACACCAAAATGCTCTTCCGCCAAAGCGCTGTTTTTACTTATTTTATATCCAAATGCAACTTCATTAAGCTCTGCTGCACTTTCCATAATGGTATAAAAATTTACATCCTGATTTGTTTTTATATATCTACTTACAGGTTTCAAATATATTTCCGATCCATCTGCTTCAAATAAAATGTCATACACTTTTTTAAGATCTTTGTTTTCGCTTAGCTGGCTTAGCATTAAGCTTATTAAATTATCGCTCACTATAAAATCATCTGCTTTTGCAACTACGCCCAAATCTCTATTTTTAATATCCAACATTTCAGAAACAATGCTATAATCTTTTCCAGACCTTTCGCTCATAGCACGTAGATGTAGCAAACATATCAGCGTTTTTGCATCACTCTCTTGTACGTCTATATCTTTTGTGTAGCTTAGTAAAATAATATGGTGAAACGAATCTGTATCTAAACTTTCTAAAGTTCCCCTATCAATAATATCTCCTTTTTTATATGTTAATTTTTGTTTTTCAAGCCCTCCTTGCAATGTTGTCAAATCTTCTTCAATACCATCTACATCGGCCAAGATTACCACTTCCGAACCTGCAGAAACATAATTATCCAATTCTTCAATAATCCTTATTCCTCTTGCATTCCATCCTAGTATCAATGTTTTTTCAACTTCTTGCTTTCCTCCTTCCATTCTACTAAACGAATCTTTTTGTATATTCCAACTCGTTTTTCCACTAACTTTTACCGTGTCATCATCCTCACTTATAGCTATTACTTTATCGCCATCATTTAGTATGGTATCCATTGCTGGGTTTATAAGCACTTCTTCTTTTGCAGTAAAAATTCCTATTACCGAAGATGTTTCATAAGCAAATATTGCATCTTTAAATGGTTTGCCAATCAAAGATTTTTCTTCACTAAAATAAATTTCATCTCCTTCAAATTGTAGTAACTCGGAATAGACTACACTCAAGCCAGATTGACGACAAGTTTGTGCCGTAATTCTAGAAATTAAATCGGATGATAGTACAAAAACAGTTTCATCATT
>JAYTGY010000015.1:0-1510 GCA_043733065.1 Ferruginibacter sp. | reverse complement strand
TTATATGCGCTTTAAAAATTCGTTGAATTTGTTTTCAATACCATCAAAGGTTGGTTTTTGTACAACAATATTGCCATACCAAATGTACTCGTAATACAATGCTAATGATGCAAATTCGTTTCGCTTAGCTTGCGGCAACTCTCTTGCATAAGTAGTATTTGTTTTATCTGCTGCAAAACGTATCAATTCTCTATCATTCAGTTTTTGTAAGGTCTTTAAAAATAAATACCGCATGGCCATTCGCAAATCGCCAGTTGCATAGGCTTTGCGTTGTAAACTTTCAAAATCACTTTCCATATTGTTATCTACTTCCTCTTGTTCCTCCTCTATATTTTTTGCTTTTTTACCTCCGCTGCCAAAAATACCTTTGCTTAAAAATAAATTATAAATTATGAAAGCCACTACACAACCTGCTATTAACCACAAAATTATTTTCAAAATACCCGAACTTAATATTCGATCAAATGCAGAAATGCCATCAGAAAGATTTTTGCCTTTTCTCATTGTTTCTTCCATTTGCTCTTCTTCTTTTCGTTGTTTATCTTTTAAGAGGCTATCTAAATTATTTATCCAAGCATACTTTTTATTTCCTTTCCAGCTATTTAAAGAATCGGGGCTAATAAATATGTCTCTAAAATTTACGGTAGTATCTCCCAATACATCTTCGGCAAAAGTAGAATTGTAATCTTTTGTAGTTATAAGATCTTCTTCTGCATTATCTGTGTTGTCAAATACAGGTGGGGAGATGTTGTCATCGTTTCTAAAAACAGTATCGGATGACGGCGCTTGCTCTACAACTGGAGCTTGGTTTTCATCGTAAGGACTATTTTGTGCTTGCAATTGTGCAACACAAAAACTGAGAATAAAAAGAAAAATTATTTTTTTACGCATCGGCATTCTGCAATCGAGATACGATGCCATCTTTTTTTATAAAATATCCTCGACGAGTAAGCATAATAGGCCAAATAATAAAATACCAAACAATTAAAATTACTGAAGCCGAAAGAATTAAAATACTTACCCACGCAGGCATGCCATCGGGTTTGCGATCAAAGGTATCGCTCATGAGTTGTGTAACATGGCTTTCTAAAAATGCAGCAATAATAAAAAATGGTATCAAACAAATTAAAATTTTAGCAGCATCTTTAGCATGTCGTTTAAAAGATTCTAGTCTGGTATAGCTGCCAGGGAAAAGAATACCAGTTGCCAAAATAAAACCTGCTGCACCGGCAATTACGATGGATGCAATTTCTATGGTGCCATGAATCCATATTACCAAAATAGATCTAATGCCTACACCATTTGCAAAAAACATGTGTTGAAAACTGCCTAGCATTAGTCCATTATCCCACAATAATTTTACGGTAAATAATCCTAAAGAAAAGCCAGATACAAAAGTAAAAAAAGCAACTTTAATATTATTGAAACCAATACGCACAAACATGTTAAACTTATTGTCGTCTTTATATACACCAAATGGATCTCCCTTTGCAATATTGTCTTCGGTCAT
>JAYTGY010000014.1:0-11186 GCA_043733065.1 Ferruginibacter sp. | reverse complement strand
CGTTTGAGTTTTTATAAGTTCGTGTGCTTTAAAACGCCACTCTTCGTTCATGGCTCTAAAAGTGCCCATCAACTTTACTTCGCTAGGAATAATATTGGTAGCATTGCCACCTTGTATAGATGTAATAGAAAGTACTGTTGGATTAAACGGATTATTATTTCTGCTTACAATTTGTTGTAAACTTACTACCAATTGCGATGCAATAAGTATAGTGTCGGCAGTTAAATGTGGTGCCGCAGCGTGTCCGCCATTTGCTTTGATGGTTATATAAATTTCATCGGCACTGGCCATAACCATACCCCCTCTAAAACTAAACTCTCCTACTTGTAAGCCAGAGTGTACATGCAATGCAAATATTTTTTGTGGAGCAGGATTTTCTAACACGCCTTCTTTAATGAGTATGCTTGCACCACCAGGGTTTTTTTCTTCGCCAGGTTGAAAAATTAATTTCACTGTGCCCGTCCATTCGTTTTTTGTTTCGTTTAATATTTTTGCTGCACCTAGCAAGCATGTAGTATGTACATCGTGCCCGCATGCATGCATTACACCTGCTTTTGTAGATTTGTATGGCACATCATTTTGTTCTGTAATAGGCAATGCATCCATATCTGCACGCAAGGCTACAATTCTTTCATCAGCGTTTTTTCCTTTTATTAATCCCACAACACCTGTTGTAGCCATTACAGTAAAAGGTATGCCCCATTCCGTAAGTTTTGCTTGTATAAATTTTGAGGTTTCAAACTCTTCGTAACTAAGCTCAGGGTTGGCATGTATATGTTGACGAATTTTTATAAACTCATCTTTATAAGCTGCAGAAAGTAATTTTATTTTTTGTAACACTGTTTTGGATTGAAGTTTTTGTATTGAACGGATGCCAACTTTTAAAAAGTTGGCATCCGTTCAATACAAGTTGAAGGGTTAAAAATATAATTATTTACTTTTTCCTTTTTCTTTTTTCTTGTCTTTGTCTGCCTCATCAGCATCTACTTCTTTCGTTATCTTTTTCTCTACTTTCATTTCTACAGTACAAGGCACTACATAAATATTATTGGTTACAATTTTCATTCCCATAATTTGTTTGCGCACCCTATCGGCTTGTCCTCTATCTAAAAAGTTTCCAAAACGTATTTTAGTATTTGGCATTTGAAATTCCATATATAACTTTTGATCGGGAAATGTTTGTAACAATCTTGCACGCACTTTCATGGCCATATCTCTATCACTTGTACTTATAACCATTAAACGATAGCCTTGTGTAAGTACAATACCTGTACTAGTTGTGGTAATGGTTGCTTTAGCGGTAGGAGTTGCGCTAGCAGCATTACTTGCAGCTATAGCTGCATTGTGGTCTTGCAATTTTTCGCCAAGTATTTCTATTCTTGCATCTTGTATTATAACAGATGAACCTGCAGCGCTTGTGTCGAATGCAGTTTGGGCATTTGCAGTACAAAAAAATGCACTGATAATAATCGATAAAAAAACAATCTTCATATATTTATTTTGAGTGTAAGGAGTTATTCAAAAATCGTTCCTAATTTATTTTACAATTTACTTTCTGCTACAATTTCCATACTAAAACTACTTCCAATTCTATCTGCACCTGCTTCTATTAATTCTTTTGCAAGTGCAAATGTACGAATGCCTCCGTTAGCTTTTATTTTTATGGCTTCAGCCAAGTGTTTTCGCATAAGTTTAACAGCATGTACCGATGCACCCTTTTCGGCATATCCCGTAGATGTAACCATAAAATCAACCCCTGCAATGCCATACAAATCGCAGCATTTTATAATTTCTTCATCGGTAAGTATGCCGCTTTCTATAATTATTTTTATGGTTTTTTGTTTGTTTCGTACTACGGCCATTACATGGTTAAGTTCGTGGGCAAGATATTGCCAATCGTTATTTTTAAGTGCAGCAATATTTATTACCATATCTAGTTCATCTGCTCCGTCCACAATGGCCAATAAAATTTCGGCTAGTTTGGCTTCTACTGCACTATACCCAAATGGAAAACCAATAACTGTTGCTATTTTTATATTGGTATTTGCGCAAAGTGTTTTTGCTTTTTTTACAAATAATGGTGGCACACATACTGCTGCAAAATTATTTTCGATTGCTTCTGCGCAAAGTTGCTCCACATCGGTTATTAAAGTGGTAGGTTTTAAAATGGTGTGGTCTATGTAGGAAGCAATGTTCATGTGGGCAAAAATAATGAAAGTGCTTTATAAACAAGAGGCGTGTTATTTTTTATTTTGTACATGAATAACATTATTTTTTACGAATGAGAAATGATGTGATATATTAAGATATGATTTGATTGTGTTTTACAAGTTGCATAATAAAAGCCCAATAGAATTTCAACTGATGAGCCTAGCCCGGATAGAAGCGAAAATATTTTTTGATCCCGCATCAGGCGGGAGAAAAAAAATATTGTAGCGAATAGCCGGAAACCAATGCTGATAATAGGTTTCTGCTCATGCTCCAAAAAATTAGAAAAAAAATGTTAGAAAAAAGACACAAGAAAAAAATGAGAATGCATTTTATCTTGTGTCTAAAATCTAATATCTAACATCTAATTTTATTGCTTATCTATTTCAACGATTGTGGCTACAATATTTTTTGCATCGCCTGTGCTTTTAAAATTCATGCTGCCATTTGCGCCGTTGTTGTAACTCACATTTGTAATAGCATTTGCTGCTACTGCATCGTTTAGTTTGCTTGCAAAATCTGGTTTTGTACTAGCATTTATAGCTGCGTTTAGTGCATTATAATCCAATTGTGTTTTGCTTACTACAACACCCATTTCTTCTTTATTGCCCACTTCATCTGCTTGTATAGATTCTTTGCGTGGAAAAAGGCGAAAGCCTGTAATGCCACAGTAGGGTGAGTGTGCAGGCTTGTAAGGGAATAATACCGTACTTTTTCCTGCTACATCTGGCGTAAAAATATAAATGTAACACTCTACTACATTTTTAATTTCTATTTTAAATTTAGAACCTTTTTTTATTGGCGAAACGGTTTTAAATAAATTACCACCAGCAGATTTTAGTGCTACGTTTGTACGAGTTTCGGGATTAAACAAACCTACACTTGCTTCGAAAGGAAGATTAAGTGCTGCGCCTCTTTTTGGTAGCGGATCTAAACCATATGCTTCTCTTACAAAAGTTTTAAAATCTTGATAGCGCACAAATGCCAGACCGTTTTGCCCCCACTCATTTCCCCAACTATTCATAATTTGAAATGCGCCTCCTTCTATTCTATCGTCGTAACCTATCACACACATGGCATGCCCGCCAAAGCCCGTCATATCTCTATCATCGGCATTTGGATGCCAAACTTTTTGTCCCAACATGCCTTGCATAAATGAACCACCTACCATCATTCCAATAACGACTGGTGCGTCTTTTGCCAAATGCTCTTTTATGGCACGAATGTTTATACCATTTACATCATCGGTTTCTGTAAGACGATGAAAGCCGTGTATTTTATTTTGTGCTGCTTGTTGTACAACATTGCTTGGTGCTTGGCGGCTACAATTATTTTCGTCGTACTGAAAATCTTGTAAATGTGCTGCACCATTGGCTTGCATAAACTCCATGGCTTTTTGTATGTAAGAGCCTTGGCAATCTTCGAGCGCTATATTGTTGTATAAAAATGATGGACTAAATGCAATACTATTGGGATCTTGCCTTGTACTTGCTGCATCTAAAATGGTACGTGCTGCATATGCACTGCTCCATGCAACGCAACTTCCTTGCTTGCCTTGGTTTTGGCGATTAGGCGCAAACGCAGCAAGGGAAACCATTTCGGGCAAAGGATTTTTTGTGTTGTCATCTTCGAGGCCTTCATATACTTGTGCTTTTTTTGTTTGCTCTGCATCGAAATTGTATCCGCTTTCGGAGAAATTTTTATTTGTGCCTCCTCCACCAGTTAATGAATTAATAGGATTGCAACCTGCTGGTAAAAATTTCCATATTAAAAATATGGCAAGTGCTACCATTAAAATAGTTTTCAATCCGCAACCTCGCTTAGGCGGTTGTGAGCCATCTGAATTTGATGAATTACTATTGCCTCTGCCTCTAAACAAACCAAAAATTAAAGGCAAAAAACTAAGCAAACTGCCGATGTTTAATCCGCCACCGCCTGAGTTTCCTCCACCTCCACCGCCACCAGAATTATCATCAACATAATCGTCTTGCCCATTTGGGTCATCTACCATGTGTAAAGCCATTGTAATAAGTTTTAGAGTTTAAAATTATGGAGTTTTGGGGAAATAGGGGAAGAAAGTTTTGGGAAGATATTTTTAAAGACATTAACAGCTTTAAGAAAGAAATTTACATAACTTTATTAAAACTATACATATGAGAATATTCCTAATATCATTTATCTTTTGTACAACAATAATATTTACTTCTTGTAATGCTGATACCAAAAACAACAAATTAATTATTGGAAAATGGAAAGGAGTGCAATGGGTGGCCGATGGTAAACCTTTAAACAGAAATGTAGAAACGACTTACTTTACTTTTTCCGATAAAGGAACTTATACTTTTGAAAACAATGGTACAGTAGAAGCGGGAACCTATAAAGTAGAAATTGATAATTTATTTACAACTGCTAAAGACAAGCAAGAAATAATGGTAAAGATTGTTAAACTAGCAAATGATAGTTTAGTATTTGATATGAACAATGGTGGACAAGCGGAAACATTAACGTTGGTAAAGAAATAAAAATGATAAGAAATTTTATAATTCCATTAGTGTCAATTTTATTTTTTTCGTGTGTTGAAACAGGGAAAATAACTTTTGTTGAGTATAAAAAAAAATGAAGAAAAAAAAGTATTGAAAAAAATAATGATTATCGGTGCAGGCTCTACGGATACAAGATTCTTTCTGGATATGCTTACAAATAAATTGACAGAAGATTTCAAAAAAAAGAAAATTAAAACTGAATACAATTATATTGGAAAAATAAACAAGGATAGTAGTATAAATATAAAGTCAATTTTAAATGAAGGATATGATGCCTTTATTTTTTTTAACCCGAAAGACACTTCAAAAATTAATATTGATGAATATCAAAATAACAACAGTATATATCTACCGTCGTTAAGTAATAGCAGAATAAATTACCAAACAAATTCGAGAACTATACTGTATAAACAATCATTTGAAGTAGCAATGTTTATACCCAAAAATGGATTAAATTCAATATGGGAAGCATCATTAAGAATAACGATTGATTTTACAAATCAAAAAAGTTATGAAATTATATCGAAAAAACTATTAACTAGTTTTAAACTAAACAAATTGATTGATTAAAGGATATTAAAAGAAAGTTTAAAATTATTTTTATACCTAATAGCATAACAAAATGCTACTTATTCTCATCCAATATTTCAAACTTTTTTGTTATAGAATTACCTTGCTCATCAGTAATGGTAATCGTATGCAAACCCTTGCTAGGGCTTATTGCTAGCTGGTGATAATGCTGTGTAGTGCCTGCAAAAGAATTATCAAGTGTCCAAAATATTTTTGCTTCATTGTTGCGGTGTGCAGCCGTAAAAATTGTTTTTCCTTTTACGCCATCTATTTCTTTTGGCACAAATATTTTTGCGTCGTGCTGTGGGTAAACCAATTCCATTTGTTTTTGTGAAGTAGTAACTTGGCAGCCTTGCTTAAACGCTGGTAAAATTTTATAATCTGCATTGCGTTGTTTGTAATAAAACTCCATTGTAGGTGGAAGTACAAACCAACTTTTGTGTTGCATGTTTGCAGGTGCTTCGCAGCTTTCGTTTACCTGATACAAACCAGTAGTATCTAGTTGTATAATTTTATGATAAGGGCAAAGTGGCGAGCGCAAAGCATTTGGCGGCATAAATAATGTATCTATATTTTCACAATCTACATTTGCACGAAAGCCTGTTTGCCTACAAACGGGTACATATACATAATTGTATGTAGGCTTTGCAAACCAATTGGTTTGTGGTAGCAATCTAAAAATATCGAACATAGCAGGTGCAGCCGTTTGCACACCTATGAGCCCTGCACGCCCCTCGCCTGTTGTGTTGCCTGCCCACACTGCCACCACATATTTCGGTGTTACGCCAATAGCCCATGCATCTCTAAAACCAAAACTGGTTCCTGTTTTCCATGCAATTTTTTTTGAAGATGAAAATTGCTGCCATAAACCTTCTTCACCCGGGCGCATTACTTCTTGCATGGCTTGAAAAGTGAAGTAGATAGATGTTGGGTCTAAGGGATTGGTTGATTGGTTTGTTTGTTGATTGGTTGATTGCGTAGCAAAATATTTTGGCGGATGAAAATCCTCTGCATTGTTTATTCCTTTATTTTTTGTTTGATGATTGAGCGTGCGTGCTAGTGATGCATACACTCCAGCGATATCCCACATTTTTACCTCGCAGCCGCCGAGTATAAGACTCAAACCATAAAAATCGGCAGGATTTTTTAATGTTGTAATGCCGCACTGTTGCAAGGTTTCATAAAAGCGTTGGTATTTATATTGTTGCAATAATTTTACGGCGGGTATGTTTAAACTTCTACTGAGTGCTTTGCTGGCTGGCACAGCACCATCATAATCCAAATCGAAATTTTGTGGTGTGTAGCCACCAATTTGTGTTGGAATATCTGGCACCAAACTATTGGGCAATAAACTACCATCGCTTAGCATGGCTGCATACAAAATTGGTTTTAATGCACTGCCAGGGCTGCGTGCAGCATTTATAACATCCACATCGCTTTCTATATTTTTATTTTGCGGTTGAAAAATATTACCAACATAAGCCAATGTATTTCCTGTTTCTACATCGAGCACTAACGCACACATATTATTGATGCCATTGCTTTTTAACACTTGTTGATGACGTAATACAATTTCATTTACATTTAATTGCAATATTCCATCAATGGTCGTTTTTATTTTTGTTGAACTTGTTTTATTTTCAATTCTAAATCGTTGTAAAAGATGTGGTGCATTTTGTGGTAATGGTACAGGTTTATCTGGTAGTTTTTCTTGTTTTGATAAATCGGCTTCTTCTTTGGTAATTTTATTTGCAGCTGCTAGTTTATCCAAAAGTGCATTTCGCTTTTGCAAAAGTATAGCTCTATTTTTTCCTGGGTGAACAAGCGATGGTGCATTGGGCAATACTGCAAGCATGGCAGTTTCGGCCCAACTTAATTTATCTGCACTGCGACCAAAGTAACGCCATGCGGCAGCATCTAAACCAACCACATTGCTACCAAATGGCGCATTGGATGCATACAATCCTAAAATTTCATTTTTGTTGTAAGAAAATTCTAACCTTAAAGCAAGAAAAGATTCTTTCAATTTATTCCAGATACTTCTACTATCATTTTGCAAAGCCATTCGTATTACTTGCATGCTAAGTGTACTACCGCCCTGTGTGGTTTTACTACCAGTTGCATTTGCTTTTACGGCTCGTCCAATAGCGCTCATGTCCACACCTGCATGTAAGAAAAAACGTTTGTCTTCGTAAATGGTTATACAATCTGCAAAATGTTGTGGCACATTTTTATTGTATGGAAAACGCCATTGTCCATCGGCTGCTATGGTTGCGTTTAATAGATTACCATTGGCATCTTCAATTACATAACTGGTAGGTGTTTTAAAAAGTTTTGATGGGAGGATTAGATAGAAAATAATTAGAAAAATTATTGCAAAGGATGCAAGTATTTTTTTCTTTTGGGAAATATGAGAGAAAGGGATTTTCAATTAAGGTTTTGAATTGTTTTTTTATAAAGCTATTCAGTTTTAATGATGTAAATTATTTTCTTTTAAAATTTGTTTGGCTTGCTCCGAAGACAGTTTTTCAATTTCGATAAAATCTTTTTTTGAATCATCCAACATTATTAAAGCCAAAGAGCCGTCAGGGTATTCAAAGTAGCACTGGTAATCTGGAAGCCCAGCAACATTAATCATAAAAGGAAAGTCCATTTCAAATTTTTCCTTACGTAAATTACGTAAAGCTATTGTTCCTATATTTTCTTATTGAACTGTTTGTGATATGATTCAAATTTACGAAAAATTCATTAAAAATTAGGGCTATTAATAGCCAATTTACTAAATTCATTTTTTTACAAAAAGTAATCTACTAATTGATAAAAGCTAAATAGATATTCAACTGATGAAGAGCTGGCGGATAGAAGTGGAAATCCTTTTTGTGAGGAACGAACAAAAAGATTGTAACGAATAGCCGCAACAAATGTTCATTAAAGGTATTCAGTTTACAGCCCAAAAGAAAAACTATCAAATTTTAAAAATGTCAAGCTGAACTTGTAGAAGCAGGTGCTATTTGGAAACGAGTTGTATTTATAATTAACCCGTCTTCGACAAGCTCAGACTGACATTTTAATATTCGGTTCGCCGCTTTAACGGATTCCAACTTTTAAAAAGTTGGCATCCGTTAAAGCGAACCTACTTCCCACTCACCACTTCTACCCATCGTCCATTTGTAGCAGCAGAAATTGTATTATCGTACATGGCTCTGCAATCTGTAGATGCCAAAAAATAACGGCCGGGGTATGAGGCATTGAGTTGTACATAATACGTAAGCGTTTCATTTTGGCGAATACCAAAATAGCTGTAAACCCTGTCGTCACGAACATCTTGATACTCGCTTGCCGATGATTTAAAAGCGCCTTCGCCATCCATCATACGTGGGTTTAAAATTTCCCAACCGCTTGGAAAAATTTGTGATAATGCCATTTGTGAATAATATTTACCACCCGTATTTTTGATGGTAACCTTTGCAATAAAATCTGTGCCTTGCGCTAGTTTTGAAATATCAACCACCGTTCCATTTTGCGAAATGTAAGCAATACTCATATTTAATGCAGTAGAATTGTTTGCCGTTTTTATGGTATCGCCAGTGAGCGGTTGCCCTTGTGTAATAATTTTCACATACAAAATATTATTACCACTGTTTGTAATGGAAGTTGCATTCCTGCCATCTTTCAACATAATCGGTATTTGTTTTATATACGAGCTTGCATTAATATTTTCTGCCTTACCAGCAAGATTTGTAGCTGCCATTATTTTTGCACCGCTTGCATTTTTGCCACAATATTTTGCTATAGCAATTAAACTGTACGCCGTAGTTTGTGTGCTGTACCAACTATCTTCCGATAATTTTGCAGCAACAACTGTAAGCACTGTTGCTGCTTGCGTTTTTCTTCCAAGCAATGTGAGCGTTTCTAGCACCATGGCTTCATCTCTTAAATCGGAGCCGTATGTAAATCCTGCATAGGTTCTTTGCGCAAAAGTTGTAGGCAATCCCGCAATTAAATCTAGCGCAATATTATCTTGCCCTGCTAATTTGTATGCTGCAGCTAAACGCCATTTTGCTTCTTGCGATAAATATTTAAATTCTCGTAAGCGGTTCATAGCGCCCATGTCTGCTGCTTTTGCGAGTGCTAGTGTATAGAGCCTGTATGCTTGTGCTAAATCTGCCCCATAAAAATTATTCGAATTTACAACCCATGCATTAGCTTTTCCTTTTTGATAATTTTTCCATTGGTTAAGTACATAATCGCTGACAACATAGCCATTGTTTTGTGCCTCAACTAAAAAATGTCCTGCATACGTACTTCCCCAATCATCGCTTTCTGGTGCGCCAGGCCAATAACCAAAACCACCATCTGGTCTTTGAAAATTATTCAATTTTGCAATAGCCACTTTTATATTTCTGTCTATACTTGCTTTTTGAAAATCGGATAAATCTGTTAATTGACTCAACATTAATTGTGGAAATACAGATGACGTTGTTTGCTCAATACAACCATGCGGATATTCTATTAAATAACTCAAGCGCTTTTGCAAATTCATAGATGGAATGCTGGAAATTTCCATTACTGATGTACCCGCAGATGCAATACCAATAGGCGATACAGCCGCATCCCATTTTTGACCCGGCTGCAATGTTATTTGTTTTACATTGCTAATAGTTGGATTTGGATTGCGTACATCTAATTCAAGTTCGTCGGTAGCTTTTTCATTGCCACTACTTGCATTCACTTTCATTTTGCCAATGCCTACTGCATTTTTTACACGTACATCAAAGTATGCTAGTTGCTCTCCTATTTTATCAAACGTAAGCGTTTGTGTAGGTGCACCAACAATTTCTAAAAAATTATTTGGTTGCATAGTTACGGTTACATTTTTGATATTATTTTCCATTGCAAAAATAGTAACAGGTAGTTTAATAGTTTCGCCAGGTGCGAGCACACGAGGCATAGTAGCTAAGGCCATCAAAGGTTTTTTAACCGTTACTGTTTTTTCTGCAAAACCATATCCTCCCTTGTGAGCCGCTACCACCATGGTTCTTACAGAGCCTATATAATTTGGCATCATAAAAGTTTGCGTTTGTGTTTGTCCACTACGCAATGTAAATGGTCCAATATATTTTACCACAGGTTTAAACCGATTGGCTTTTTTTTCTTTTACTGGCCCAGCATCTTCATCACCACCAATTGTTAAGATTCTTTCCAAATCGCCGCCCCAAGCACCTATCACTTCATCAAACATATCAAAACTTTTTACACCGAGTGCTTCTCTTGCATAAAAAGCAGCGTGTGGGTCTGGCGTTTTAAAACGAGTAAGGTCTAGCAATCCATCATCTACCACTGCAATACAATACGTCATTTCCTTGCCATTTTTTTCACTCACTTTCACCGATACATTTGTTTCGGGCCGCACATTTGCATCCATATTTATTTGTGGAGTGAGTATGGTATTTTTATCTTCTACAAAAATGGGAACAGCGCCGTACATGCGTATGGGCAAGTCGTTCACGGTTTGTGCATGTGGTTGCAACAAACTAATTGTTGCATATACATTTGGTGCCATTGTAGCATCTGCTTTAAATTTCACTACCGTTTGCCCTTGCGCAGTTTCTTGCCAAAAAGTTTTTACTACTTTGCTACCACTTTCTAAACTTATCAGCATCCTTCCACCTTTTGCAGAAGGTACTGTAAGCTTTATTTCTTCGCCTACATCGTATTTATTTTTATCGGCACTAAACGAGAGCATACTTGCTGCAGACTGATCATCATCTTCGCCACTTCTGCTTTGCCAGCCAGGTTCATCTATATAAAAAGTGCTGCCAGTTATATGTCCACTTGCTTTATCTTTTACCAAAATTAAATAAC
>JAYTGY010000013.1:0-6899 GCA_043733065.1 Ferruginibacter sp. | reverse complement strand
CAGATAATAATTTGTAAAGAACGATTAATTTTTTATCGTCTTCCTTATCTGCATTTCT
The DNA here is from genome assembly GCA_043733065.1 of Ferruginibacter sp. Lineage (GTDB taxonomy): Bacteria > Bacteroidota > Bacteroidia > Chitinophagales > Chitinophagaceae > Ferruginibacter. The sequence continues at coordinate 6,841 of JAYTGY010000013.1, read as the reverse complement.
TAGTGGCTGTTGATAATGCTGTAGGTTAAAATATGTAAATTCTATTTCTGTTGATATGGTTGCAATAAATGGTTCGGCTATTTGTGTGTAGAAAAAATCGGTTTTGATATCTGCTAATCTTCCTGCATCAAAATCGGTAAATTGTTTTACTAGGTTTTTATTTTGTGCAAATAGTCTATCAAATAAAATAGCATCAAAAATATACCACTCATTTATGTTGGTAATAATAAGATGTTTTACCTCTACATTTTTATGCGTAATGCGCTCTCTTAAATAATACAATACCAATTCTTGAAAAGCTTTTCTATTAATGTTTTCCGTAGAAATCATTTCAGCTTTATTGGTAGGTTTTTTTGCTTCTATAATTACGCCAACGGTGCTGCTTGCATTGTTGCCATTGTGTATTACAAGGTCGTTTCGCCTTTTTGTGTTTATAAAATGATGTGGGTCGTAATAGGTTTTCTTTAAAAAATCTATTACCAAATTTTTATGAAACTCCTCCGATTCTGTGTCGTTGGTTCTATCCAATAACTGTATAAGATTGGTTTTAAAACTTTCTATTTCTGTTCTATTTGGCTTTACTTTTAAAAAAGCTTGGTTAAGTGCTTTTTTGGGTTTCAGTTCTTTTATTTGCATGTAATATTTTTCTTGTTCTTTTATTTATTGTTAACTATTGTATTTTAATTACATCAAATTTGGGGTAATTAAAATAGACTTACACAATATTTTCAAATCTATAAAATGTTTTACTCTAGTTATTTGCAAAATATACAATAATTATTGAAGTTGCGTGTATTTTCTGCCAGCCTTCCCAGCCCATTAATGTTTCAATCAAAAAAATAATTTAATAAAATCCCTCATCTTTGTGCCGCTCATACTCCAAAAGCTGTTACGGATATTGATACAGTTTCAGATTATGAATTATTAAAAAAAGAAAAATGATAATAGACGGATTTAATAGAGTACATAATTACCTGCGCATTTCTATGACGGACAATTGCAACCTGCGTTGTTTTTATTGTATGCCTGAGGAAGATTATGAGTTTACGCCTGCAAGTAGACTCATGCAGCCAGATGAAATAGAAGCCATAGCAAAAATATTTGTAGTGCAAGGTGTGAATAAAATTAGACTTACTGGTGGCGAGCCTTTGGTAAGAAAAGATGCTGCAGACATCATAACAAGGTTATCGAAACTCAATATTAATTTAACCATTACTACCAACGGCACAAGGTTGCATGAGTTTGCAGATGTGTTGGAAAATGCAGGAATAAAATCGTTGAATATAAGTTTGGATACGTTGAGCAAAGACAAATTTCTTTTGATGACAAAAAGAGATCAGTTTGAAAGAGTGATGCAAAATATACAATTAATGATTGATAGAGGATTTCATGTGAAGGTTAATGTAGTGGTCATAAAAAATTTGAACGACAATGAAATATTAGATTTTGTAAAGTGGACAAAAGACGTACCAGTGCATGTTAGATTTATTGAGTTTATGCCTTTTACTGGCAACCGCTGGGAAAACGAAAAAGTATTTACACTGCAAGAAATATTAGATAGAGTAAGCAACGAATTTGATGTACTTCCTTTAGAAAAAGAAAAACACGAAACGGCTAAAAAATATATCATACCAGGACACAAAGGAACTTTTGCTGTGATCAGTACCATGAGTGCTCCTTTTTGTAGTGATTGTAATAGGATGCGATTGACTGCAGATGGCAAAATGAAAAACTGTCTTTTTTCGCAATCTGAAACAGACTTGCTTACAGCATTTAGAAATAAAGAAGATATTTTACCACTTATTTATCAAAGTATATTGGATAAGAAAAAAGCTTTGGGCGGGCAGTTTACCACCGATACCGAGCATATAGAAACCAGTAAAATTACTAATCGCAGCATGATTACTATTGGTGGATAATTTTTGAAGAATTACTTTCATGTAAACGGAAAAAGAAAATATGATTTCAGTAGAAGAAGCAAAAAAAATTATTACCAATAATTGTATTCCATTAGCATCATGCTTTGTATCTCTTGATAAAGCAATGGGATTAATTTTAGCAAAAGATATTTATGCGCCAATAAATATTCCTGCATTTGCACAATCGGGTATGGATGGGTATGCCATTGCATATGCAAGTATAGGAAAGCAAATACTGATAGCTGGCGAACAAGCGGCTGGTGCTAATTTGCTTGCAGAAGTAAATATTGGAACAGCAGCACGAATTTTTACTGGCGCAGTAGTGCCCAAAGGTGCAGATACCGTAGTGATGCAAGAAAAAGTAAAAGTAGTGGATGGCTTTTTACAAATAGATGATACAAATTTGTCACAAGGCGATAATGTTCGTTTGCCAGGTGCTGAAATTGCAAAAGGCGCATTGGCATTGGCTGCAGGCACAAGATTAACCCCAGCTGCCATTGGCTTTGTGGCAGGTATGGGCATACATGAGGTTGAAGTTTTTCCAAGCCCAGCAGTGAGTATTATTGTTACAGGAAATGAATTGCAAGAGCCTGGTACGATTCCCGAATTTGGTAAAGTATATGAATCTAATTCGTTTGCATTGCTTGCTGCATTGAAGCAATTGAATATAAATGATGTTGCAGTGTACAAATGTGTAGATGATATTAATGCATTAACAAATGTGCTCAATGAAGCCATAACGAAAAGCGATGTTGTTTTAATGACAGGTGGTGTAAGTGTGGGTGATTATGATTTTACCGTAAAAGTTTCTGAAAATTGCGGCGTGCAAAAAGTATTTCATAAAATAAAACAAAAACCAGGTAAGCCTATTTTCTTTGGCAAAAAAGAAAAAGTTTTATTTTTTGGCTTGCCAGGTAATCCAGCTTCGGTGCTTACTTGTTTTTATGAATATGTTGTATTGGCATTGGAAAAACTTACGGTGCAAAAATTAACGTTAGAAACAAAACAAATATCCATTGCGATAGATTATAAAAAGCCAACTGGCATCACCCATTTTTTGAAAGGAATTTTTGATGGCGCACAAGTACATTTGCCACAAGGGCAAGAATCGTATAAATTAAATTCTTTTGCCAAGGCAAATTGCTTGGTGATGATTCCTGAGCATGTTACCGAAGTAGCAACAGGCGATATAGTTGATATTCATTTGTTACCCTAATTATTTTTTATGTCAGTAGAGTTGATGGTTTTATTTTATGTGTTGTTGTTTGCCGTAGCGTTTTTATATGCATCTGTAGGGCACGGTGGCGCAAGTGGCTATTTAGCGCTAGGCGCTATTTTCGAATTGGCAAAAGAAGTAATGCGCCCCACGGCTTTGTTATTAAATTTATTTGTATCCCTTACAGCATTTATTCAATTTTATAGAGGAAAGCATTTTATTTTTAAAATATTTTTGCCGCTTGCCTTAGCATCGGTGCCCATGGCTTTTATTGGTGGGAGAATGAACATTGAGCCAACTACTTACAAAGTAACATTGGGCATTTTGCTGCTCATTCCAATTATTCGTTTTTTATTTTTTCCAAATATTAAAGTTGATGATATTAAAAAAAGTAATACCTGCCTATCTATATTCATTGGTGCAGTTATTGGTTTTATTTCGGGTATGATTGGTATTGGCGGCGGCATTATTCTTTCGCCAGTATTGTTGCTCTTAAAATGGACCGACCAAAAGCAAACCGCTGCCATCAGTGCATTGTTTATTTTCGTAAATTCATTGTCGGGTTTATTGGGCCAATGGACAAAAGGAATACATTTTACTACAAACATGATTTCGTATGTGTGTGTAGCATTTGTTGGCGGAATTTTGGGAGCATATTTTGGAGCAATGAAATTTAACCAAAATGTTTTAAAAATATTGCTTGCTTTGGTTTTGGTATTGGCTGCATATAAATTAATTTTTACAGGAGCATAAAAATAAATGATGGAAACGATGATGAACATAAAAATATTTGGGCAATTGGAAGATATAACCCAAGCCAACGAAATTGCTGTAGAAGCTGTTAATGATACGGAACAATTATTGCAACTTTTATTTGAAAAATATCCAGCATTAAAAGAGAAAAAATTTAAAGTAGCTATAAATAAAAAAATGATTGAAGAAAAAACGATGCTGCAATCAAACGATGAAATAGCATTGTTGCCACCATTTTCGGGAGGATAATATGAATGAAAATTTTTTACAAGAAAGATATCAGCGCCAAATAATTTTGAAAGGTTTTGGTGAAACAGCACAACAGGCTTTGCTGCAGGCGAAAGTACTGGTTGTTGGTGCGGGAGGATTGGGCAGCCCTGTGTTGCAATATTTAACTGCTGCAGGTGTTGGAAAAATAGGAATTGTTGATGGCGATGTTGTATCTGTTTCTAATCTGCATCGGCAAGTTTTGTTTGACGAAAGCGATATTGGAAAATACAAAGTGGCCATTGCGCTCAATAAATTAAAATTGATGAATGGGGCAATAGATTTTGAAGTATATCCATATTATTTAGATACAAAAAATTGTTTGGACATTATTTCAAGCTACGATGTGGTGGTAGATTGTACCGATAATTTTTCATCGAGATATATGATTAATGATGCTTGTGTGCTGAAACAAAAGCCATTGGTATTTGCGGCTGTTTCTGGCTTTGAAGGGCAAGTGGCGGTTTTTAATTGTATGATGGATGAAAAAAAAGTTTCGGGAAATTACAGGGATATGTTTCCGATTCAGCCTAACGATGGAGAAGTGTTAAACTGTGCAGAGGCAGGTGTGTTGGGCATTTTGCCAGGCATTATTGGTAGTATGCAGGCAAGCGAAGCTATAAAAATAATAGCAGGCATAGGTAAGCCACTAATCAATCAATTGCTCACATTTAATGCGCTCAATAACCAAACAACTATTTTTACCTATAGTCAAAATGCACAATCAACTGTTGTAAAAACAGAAAATGATTTTTATACCATGAATTATGATACATCTTGCGAAACGGTGAATAACCCTTTTGAAATAGATGTTGCAGTGTTTGATAAAATGGCATTACAAAAAGCAACGATTATTGATGTAAGGGAATTGTACGAATTACCAGTTGCAAACGAATTTGAACATATAAAAATACCCTTGGCACAATTACAAAATAGTTTGCATCAATTGCCAAAAGGTAAAATAATTTTCTTTTGCCAATCGGGTATGCGAAGTATGCAAGCTGCTACCATGGCTGCGGAATATTTTATGGATGGTAATAGATTTTATAGTTTGCACGGCGGAATTTTGGCTTGGAAAAAAATGCATCAACCCCAAATATCATGAGCGAAAAAAAAATAAAAAATATTTTTGTACAAGGTGCTATACTACCATCCTTTATTGGAGAAAGTATTGCCAAACACCAAAGCAACACCAATATTGGCGGGCATAGTATATTTTTGGGGCAAGTACGAGCCGATGAAATAGATGAAAAAAAAGTTGCAGCTATTGAATACACTGCTCATGAAGAAATGGCATTGGAAAAAATGGCAGAGATACGAGAATCGGTTTTTGAAAAATATGCGCTTACATGTATGCATGTGTATCATAGCTTAGGTAAAGTAGCCGCTGGAGAAATTTGCCTTTTTGTTTTTACATCATCTGCACACAGAAAAATAGCTATTGATGCTTGCGAAGAAATGGTAGAACGAATAAAAGCGGAACTGCCAGTTTGGGGAAAAGAAATTTTTGAAAACGAATCTTATCAATGGAAAGAAAATAGCCCCCTAAATCCCTCGAAGGGGGACATTTAGACTCTAATAATTTATAATTTCATTCTCTATAATGGTAAACATCACACACAAATCAAATACACTAAGACAGGCTATAGCCAAAGCAATTTTAGTCGTTTCAAAACAAGAAACCATAGATGCAGTAACGCTGCGGAAAGTGCCGAAGGGAGATATTTTTGAATTTTCGAGAGCAGCTGGTTTGTTAGCAATAAAAAAAACGAGCGATGTAATTCCCGATTGTCATCCATTGCCTATTGAATTTGCAGCGTTTAATTATGAAACCAATGGGCTCGAAATTCATATTGCCGTAGAAGTGCACACTATTTATAAAACAGGAGTGGAAGTAGAAGCCATGCATGGCGCATCGGTAGCGGCGCTCACCATGTACGATATGTTGAAACCGATTGATAAAGGCGTTTATATTTCTACCATAAAATTAGAATCGAAGAAAGGTGGTAAAACAGATTTTAGAGACCAACAAATTGAAGGATTAAAATCTGTAGTAATAGTTTGTTCGGATAGTGTATCTAAAGGAGAAAAAGAAGATACAGCAGGGCTGGGTGTTGTTGAAAAATTAAAAGCCAATCACATCGAAGTTATAGCACATCATACCATACCCGATGATGTGGCATTGATACAAGAGCATGCAAAAAAATATTCCGCTGCCAATTGTAATCTCTTAATTTATGTGGGTGGCACAGGTTTATCTCCAAGAGATGTTACGCCCGATGCTATACAACCGTTGCTTACTCGTGAAATACCTGGCATTATGGAAACGGCAAGAAACTATGGGCAACAAAGAATGCCTTATGCCATGCTATCGAGAGGTGTGGCGGGGTTTATAGACAATACATTAGTGCTTACTTTGCCCGGCTCTCCAAAAGGAGCGGTAGAAACGATAGATGCATTGTTTCCTTACATTTTGCATGTGTTTAAAATTGCAAAAGGTATGCGACACGATTAGAAATGCAGGTTGAAGGTTGAAGGTTGAAAGTTCAAGGTTTTTTAAATTCGAAGTATCTTGCGAAATAGTAAGGTTTCTGAACATTGAACATTGAACATTGAACATTGAACATTGAACATTGAACATTGAACATTGAACATTGAACATTGAACATTGAACATTGAACATTGA
>JAYTGY010000012.1:0-5746 GCA_043733065.1 Ferruginibacter sp. | reverse complement strand
AGTGGTGGTAAATGCAGAACATGTTTGGTAGAAGTAGCCGCAGGTTCTACAGCAGACCCAAGGCCAATGCCAAAGCTTGTAGCAAGCTGTCGTACCACTGTAATGGATGGTATGATTGTAAAAAATATTACAAGCGATAAAGTACAAGATGCTCGTGCAGGTGTGGTAGAATTTTTATTGGTAAATCATCCGTTGGATTGCCCAATTTGTGACCAAGCAGGCGAATGTCATTTGCAAGATTTAGGTTACGACCATGGCAAGGCAGGTACACGTTATCAATTTGCACGCCGTACTTTTAAGCGAGAAGATATTGGCCCTTACATACAATTGCACATGACGAGGTGCATATTATGCTATCGTTGCACTTATGTAGCAGACCAAATTACAGACAAGCGTGTGCATGGTATTGTGGATAGAGGCGACCACGCAGCAATATCTACCTATATTGCAAAAGCGGTGGATAATGATTTTAGTGGAAACATGATTGATGTATGTCCTGTAGGAGCATTAACAGATAAAACATTTCGTTTTAAAAATAGGGTGTGGTTTACAAAACCTGTAGATGCACATCGCAATTGTGATAATCCTAAATGCTGCGGTAAAGCTACGCTGTGGCTTAGAGGCAATGAAGTATTTAGAGTAACGGCTCGTAAAGATGAGTGGGGCGAAGTACAAAGTTTTGATGGCAAGCCAGGTTGGATTTGCAACACTTGTCGCTTCGATAAAAAGCAAACAGCAGATTGGACAATTGAAGGCGTAACAACCATTAGCCGCCACTCTGTAATAGGTGCAAACAAATACAAAGTGCTAGACACACCACAAGAAACAATGACCAATGTAATGAGCGGGCGTGCACCAAAATTATTAATGGATATACATTCGATAAGTGAAGTAAATAAAGAAGGCTTGGAGTTAAGTGAAATAAATGGACCGGCGCATTCGGAGGATTTTAAATAATTAAAAATGATAACAACAGAACAAATAAATTTATTAAAAGATGTTATTGTGCAAACAATGCAGCCTGAGAAGATTTATTTGTTTGGGAGTTATGCGCATGGTGTACCTAATGAATCTAGTGATTTGGATATTTTGATAGAAGTGGAAAAATCAGATTTGCCAAAGGCAAAAAGAAATTTAGAAGTATGGAGTGAAATGGATAAATACAAGCAATTATGTTTTCCCAAAGATATTTTTGTTTTTACTACTGAGGAAATGAATGAATGGAAAGATTTAAAAAATTCCTTTATAAACAATGCATTGTATCAAAGTAAAATGCTTTATGAAAGAAACTAAAGACTTACTAAAAAGATGGATGCAATTTGCAAAAGAGGACTTGATTGTTGCAAAAGAAATTCTTAAAAGCGAATTTCCTGTATATAGGGCAGCATGTTTTCAATGCCAACAGAGTGTTGAAAAATATCTCAAGGCTTATCAAATTAGTTTTGAAATTAGAATACTCAAAACGCATGATTTGGTTTCTATAATTGATACTTTAATAGAGTTTGATAGTGACATTGAACAATTTAAAATAAAATGTAAAGATATTACTAACTATGCAGTTGCATATAGATATCCTGATGATTTTGAAGATATAACAAAACAACAAGTAGAAGAAGCTATTTTGTTAGCCTCCGAAATCGAAAAATATATAACCGAAAAAATTGTACTTTAATATATGTTCCTATCAATAGAACTTTTCACCATTATAGAAAAACTCGTACTCATCACAATTGTAGTAATGGGTAGCCTTGTAATAGCCATGTACACCACATTTGCAGAGCGTAAAGTAGCTGGTTGGTTACAAGATAGGCCAGGCCCAAACCGTGCAGGGCCATTTGGAATGTTACAACCATTGGCCGATGGTATGAAACTTTTTTTTAAAGAAGAAATTATACCAAATTTTTCTTCAAAACTTTTATTTGTAATGGGGCCTGCATTGGCCATGATGACAGCCATAATGACCAGTGCCGTTATACCTTGGGGAGATAAAGTTCATTTGTTTAACCATGATATTTCACTCCAAATTGCAGACGTTAATATTGGAATATTGTATGTGTTTGGTGTAGTAAGTTTGGGCGTATATGGTATTATGATTGGTAGTTGGGCAAGCAACAATAAGTTTGCACTCATGGGTGGCTTGCGTGCTGCATCACAAATTATAAGTTACGAATTAGCCATGGGTATTTCGCTTATTGCGTTGCTATTTCTTACAGGCACATTAAGCTTAAAAGAAATGGTGCTACAACAACAAGCAGGGCATTGGAATATTATTTACCAACCGCTCGGTTTTTTGATTTTTATTATTTGTGCCTTTGCAGAGTGTAATCGTACCCCATTCGACCTTGCTGAAGCAGAGAGCGAATTGATTGGCGGTTATCACACAGAGTATTCATCCATGAAATTAGGTTTCTATCTTTTTGCAGAATATATAAACATGTTTATTAGTAGTGCAGTAATGGCTACATTGTATTTTGGTGGCTACGATGTACCATTTTTTAATGAAGCCGCACACGTAGCTGATATGGGCAATTTGCTTGCATTAATAGGCATAGGAGCATTGCTTATAAAAATTGTAATTTTCATTTTTGTGTTTATGTGGGTGCGTTGGACAATTCCACGTTTTCGCTACGACCAACTCATGCATTTAGGATGGAGAATATTAATACCGCTTGCATTATTTAATATGCTAGCAACAGGTTTTATGATTTTAGCAAAGGCGAATCATTTGTTTTGGTGGTAGCCGCTCACCTGTGGTGAGTGGATGAAGATTCAAAGTTCAAGGTTCAAGGTTGAAAGTTCAAAGTTCAAGGTTGGGAGTTCGATGAAGTAAACAGTCTTTAAAGGATTAGGGACTAAGCTCCTCTCTTGCCTGTCCCGCTTTTTTTGCGGGAGAGAGGAGGTGGTGAGGTTTTGGGGCTGTGAGAATCGCCACTCCCTTCAACTTTTGTTCGGGCTATCCGCTGCAATCTTTTTTTGCCTCAAAGGCAGGCAAAAAAAGGATTTCCGCTTCTATCCCGCACGTGTCCCGATATTATTGTCGGGAGCCCTTCGGCAGAAAATCTTTATTCAGCTTTTATCGAAATAAAGATTGACTTGAAAATTGATATGTAGGAATAAAATATTAAAAATTAAACATTCGCAAAAAGCACATTAAACCGTTATTTTTGCGAAAATAAAAGTAGAGAAAGTGTATCTTTCAGAAGAACAAATATTACGACTAAAAAACTTTTTAATAGGAAAGCCTATAAAAGAAGCATCGTTGATTGGAGATTGTGCGCATGAAGAGGAAGATGAAAATGGTAGAATTGATTTGCTGATTGAATCAGATGAAGGTTTTGAGTTTTTACAATTTAGTGTTGAAATAGATAAGTTGGGTGAAGAAATGAAAAAGAAAATTCTGATTGTGTCGAAAGGAGCCTTAAGGGAAGATAGATATTCTACAAAATATATTTTGGAAGAAAGAATAATAATTTATAAGAAAAAAGAAGAAATTATTGTTCATATATAATTGAACAAATAAAAACAGAATTATAAAATGCAAGCATTAACCAACAGAGCACAAAGTGTAAGCAGAAAACCAATGAGTTTTATGGAGCGCATGTATTTGCCGGCCATTTTTAAAGGCATGCTCATTACGTTTAGGCATATATTTACACGCAATCCTACGGTGCAGTATCCTGAGCAAAAAAGAGAATTTAGCCCAGTATTTAGAGGTTTGCAAATATTGAATAGAGATGAAGAAGGACGTGAAAACTGCACAGCATGCGGCTTATGTGCGGTGGCTTGCCCTGCCGAAGCCATTACAATGGAAGCAGCAGAAAGGCAACCTGGGGAAGAACATTTATACAGAGAAGAAAAATATGCAGCTAAGTATGAGATAAATATGTTGCGTTGTATATTTTGTGGTTTGTGCGAAGAAGCTTGTCCGAAAGATGCGATTTACTTAAGCGAAACATTTACACCAGCAGATTATCAGAGAAAACAATTTATTTACAATAAAGAAGATTTACTAATACCTAATCCTATTACAGATAAAGCAGCGTACGAAGCAGCAGCGGGCAATAGAGTAAAAAGAGAAAACGTAAATTAATAGCACAATAGCAATGGGTCATACAATGTTAATTTCATTTATTTTATTATCGCTAATGGCGGTAGGTAGTGCTATTATGATGATTACTAGCAAGAGTCCTGTAAATAGTATTTTGTGGCTCATTGTAGTTTTCTTTGCCATATCGGGTCATTATATTTTATTGAACGCACAATTTTTGGCCATCGTAAATATTATTGTTTACGCAGGTGCTATTATGGTATTGTTTTTATTTGTGGTAATGCTTATGAATTTAAATGCAGAAAGCGAACCTGTAAAAAACCAACGCATGCAGTTTATAGCGGTAATTTCTGGCGGTAGTTTATTGCTCGTTTTATTATCGGCATTTATGACCATGAAAAATACACACCCAGTAATGGTAGCAGGTGGTAACGCAGGATTGATAAAAACATTAGGCAAAGTATTGTTTACAGATTATGTATTGCCTTTTGAAATAAGTAGCATTTTATTTTTAAGCGCTATGGTGGGTGCTGTTGTTATTGGGAAGAAGGAAGGTTAGTTGAAGGTTCAAAGTTGAAGGTTCAAAGTTTCGAGTATAAAATTGTCAGGGTGAGCTTGTCGAACCCGGTGCTATTTGTAACGAACTTTCTCCTAAATTAACTCGCCTTCGACATCCGCCCTTGGCGGAGACATCATTAATTTCGAAAATTAATAAAAACGAAGCATCATGAAAAAGACATTAACCATTACATTCATCTATTGTTTTGCTTTTGCATACAACAGCAATGCACAAATAAAGCTGGATGATATTTTAGGACAGGTAACGGATTTGCTTGGCAAGAAAGAATTACTTTCTGTAAAAAAAGGATTTAGTCCAAAATTTTCTTTAGGAAAATTGCAATTAAATAAAGTTGGTATACTTGGAGAAAAACTAAAAGGAATAAAAGTGTTAGGAAATATTTTTTCATCCAAAAAAACCGAAAAAATAAATAAATTATACAAAACGTACAAAACAGGTTTAGTAGTTTATAAAGTATTAGCTGGTGCAGGTACTCTGGTTTCTAGTTACAGTGCTGTAAAAGCATCGAAACAAGAAGGAGGACTAACCAACGCTGAAGTAAAACAATTATTAGCTCCTGCGGTTACTTCAATTATTACTGGCATTGTAACAAAAGTATTAACCAAAAAAGCCTCTTACAAAGCCGTAGATATTTTCAACGGAGTTGTAAAGAAAAAAGTAAAAGATATTTTTGGTATTGGTGCAGCTTCACAAGGAGTTGGAATTGGTATTTACGTGAAATTATAATTATGGATATTAAATATTACATAGCATTATCTTTAACATTATTCAGCATTGGAATTGTGGGTGTACTTACACGCCGCAATGCCATTATTGTTTTTATGTGTGTAGAGTTAATGTTGAACGCTGTAAACCTTTTGTTGGTAGCGTTTTCAAATATGCATGCAGCTAGCCCTGCGGCAAAGGCATTGCCAACATATGCAAGCGATGCACAAATTTTTGTTTTCTTTATAATGATAGTAGCAGCAGCAGAAGTAAGTGTGGGACTTTCTATTATTGTAATGTTGTACAGAAACACTCATAGTATTGATGTAAACTTTTTAAACAGATTGAAAAATTAAATTGGATAATGATACAGCGCAATAATCTTGTGTCTAAAGTCTATTATCTATTATCTC
>JAYTGY010000011.1:0-6883 GCA_043733065.1 Ferruginibacter sp. | reverse complement strand
AAAAGCTACAGCTAATATTACAAAAGAGGATATTAAAAAAACTTGTGGGTTTAAGTATATTTTCTCAGAAACAATTTGGACTAATTAATATTTATAATTGGTATAAGACACAAAGAGAAAAACTTCGATTTTGGTTTGTTTCGCAAAAAGGTTATTTGCCGAGAAGTCGGGAAGGCGTTTTTTGAAAAGGCAAGGCGGGAAGGGAAATGCTTCGCATTTAAGAAATACATTTTAAACATAGAGGCATAAAGAATTAGAGAGCTTGCACAACTTGAACATTGAACCTTCAACCTTGAACCTTCTTCTCCCACTCCCAAGCAGAACGCATCATATCTTCTACATTATATTTTGTATGCCAGCCCAATTCATTTTTTGCTTTATCGTTGTTGGCATAAATGGCCACAACATCGCCTGCACGTCTTTCTGCTAAAATATAGTTTAACGAAACGCCACTTACTTTTTCAAACGTTTTTATCATTTCTAAAACGGTATTACCAGTGCCAGTACCAAGGTTAAAAATTTCGCAGTTTGTTTTGTTTTTTTCTTTTTCTAATAATTGAAGTGCTAGTGTATGTGCATGTGCAATGTCGCATACATGTATATAGTCACGCACACAAGTGCCATCTTTGGTATCGTAATCGCTGCCCCATACTTTCATTTGTGGCAATTTGCCAATGGCGGTTTGTGTAATGGCTGGTACTAAATTTTGTGGTTTTCCAATAGGTAATTCTCCAATAGCAATAGATGGATGAGCACCTACAGGATTAAAATAACGCAACAATACCGCCTTCAAATTTGATGTTGTATTTAATGTGCTTTGTATAATTTCTTCACTCATTTGTTTGGTAGCGCCATATGGTGAAGATGCTGGTTGAAAAGGAGAATCTTCGGTAACAGCCATGGACAAAGGGTTTCCATATACAGTGCAGGAAGATGAAAAAACAAAATGCGGTACATTAAATTCTGCGGCGCAACGCAAAATATTTATAAGAGAATTTAAATTGTTGTCGTAATACTCCAATGGTTTTTCTACCGATTCGCCCACGGCTTTGTATGCTGCAAAATGTATGATACCAGTTATGTTATCGTTTTCTTGAAAGATGGCATGTGTTTCATCAAAATTGCAAAGGTTTACTTTGTAATTTTTTACATCTATACCTGTAATTTTTTTTACACCATTTAAAATAGATGGGTTGCTGCGACTGTTGTTATCTATAGAAATAACTTGGTAACCATTTTCAATTAAATCTACCATGGTATGTGCGCCAATGTAGCCGCAGCCGCCAGTAACGAGGATTGTATTCATATTGTAGCTAAAACAAATTTTAGGTTGTATATTTTTGAAAAGGCGTTATCCCCACTTATTAACGTAGCATCATTCACCATAGCTGTAGCCGCAATAATTGCATCGGGTAATTTTAACTTATATTTTTTTCGTATAGAAATCACATGACTTGCTAAAGTTGTATCAAGTATTGATATCGGATAAATTTCTATCGTATCTAAAAAAGATTCAAAAACAAATTTATTTTTCACAGTAAGTAAAGGATTACTTAAGAATTCTAATTTGGATATGACTGAAATAATAACTTTATCAGATTTTGGAAGAAATTTTTTTTCGAAATCTTTTATATCAAGATAAAGGCCAATTGCATTAGTATCAAGCAAAAAAGTTTTACCACTCATTTCTTATTTCTTTTTGGTAGGCCATCCAATCAATATTGCTTTTCATTTTACCTGCAAAATCAGCCGTTGACTTTTTTATTTTCAAAATAGGTTCTAAAACTTGTACCATTACCTCTACCTCATCTTGCGTAATAGTAGCAGGCAAATCAATTTTATATTTCCCCGTTTTTGTTCTTTTGGCTATGGCCTTTATAGCTTCCATTTTTATTGTTTGTACAAATTTAAGTTTTTATTGCTTTTAAATACAATTTTGTACAACAACATGCGATAGCAAAAAAAAGGCTACCAACATATTACCGTTAATAGCCTATATATCTTTTTCAAAATTTTTAACCGTGCCCTAAGAAAAACCGAACTATAAAATAAGTTATTGCCGCAAGCAAACCACTTACAGGTATAGTCAATATCCAAGCCCACAATAAATTTACCGTAACACCCCAACGCACTGCACTCAAACGCTTGGTAGCGCCCACACCTATAATACTACCTGTAATGGTATGTGTTGTAGAAACTGGTATTCCCATTTGTCCTGTAAAGAATAAAGTAAATGCACCCGCAGTTTCTGCAGCTACACCTTCGAGCGGAGTTACTTTTGTAATTTTAGTGCCCATGGTTTTTACAATTTTCCAACCGCCACTCATGGTACCAATTCCAATAGCAAGATAACATGCAATGGGAACCCAAGCAGGTAAATCAGAAAAGTTTTGTATTTGCCCACTTGTAATTAATGCTACACCAATTACGCCCATTACTTTTTGAGCATCGTTACCACCATGTCCAATACTAAATGCAGCAGAACTTAATAGCTGCAATTTTTTAAACATGTTTGCCATTTTGTAAGCATTTGGCGTTCGTATTTTCTCTACATACAAATAGACTAAACAAAACAAAATAGATGTAAATACAATACCCCAAGCGATATTTCCATTATCCGATTTTTCAATATCTTTTGCTAAAGCTTTTTCAATACTAAATTTTTCTATTTTTTCTTGTACTTTTTTAGCAAACTCCGGAGCAATTGGATATATGGCGTTTAGGGCAATCATTGTACTATCTAAAGAAAGCTCTTTTTTAAAATATTTTTTAATAGGATCTTTATAATCTTCTGTAAGTTTTTTTGCAATTGCAAATTCAGCTTTTACTGTTGTATCACTCGTAGATTTAGATTCTAAAATTAAATACCCATTTGCATTTCTTACATCATCTTTTAATCTGCTTGCTTCTATATCTTTTAACCAACCTTTATCTTGAGCATTTTTTGCAATGGCATCAGCGCCTAGCTTATCATAATTTGCAAAGTCGGCTTTTATGTTCTCATAATTAGGCATAGCTTTCGAAAGCTTTTCTTTGGCAGTTGCTAAAAATTTAATGTTTATACTATCCGTTTTATTTGCAGCAAATTTTTCTTCCCCTTCTTTTATCTCCCCTTTATACTTATCTATTTTTAAAAACTTTTGTAAGCCTTTGTCCATCTTAGTTTGTTCAAATTTATTGAAGGCAACAAATGTGAGAAAAGTGGCTAAAGCAATGATACCAATACGCAACCAAATATTACGCATAATGGTTACAATGGTAATAAAAATAGAGATAATCATACCTACGAGCGGTGCAAAGAAAATAAAGATTACAATTTCTATTATAGTATCAGATTCTAAGATACTTCCCCAACTAACTCCAATACCCTTTGTGGCCATGCCATGTGCAATAGCTGCACCTGCAAGTCCGCCTACAAGTGTGTGCGAAGAAGAAGATGGAATACCATACCACCATGTTAGTAAATTCCAAAAAATAGCTGCAATAAGTCCAGCAAGTATTACTGGCAAAGTAATAAATTCTTTGTGTACTGTTTTGCTAATGGTATTGGCAACAGCATGATCTTTAAAAATAAAATATGCCACTACGTTAAATAATGCAGCCCACAATACTGCCTGAAACGGGGTGAGCACTTTGGTGGAAACCACTGTAGCTATTGAGTTTGCTGCATCATGAAAACCATTGATGTAGTCAAATATTAATGCTAGTGCTATTATTACGATTACTAGAGTCATCTTAAATATAATGTGCTGATGAGCTAATTTGCTGATGTGCTAATGCCCAAATTTGAAAATGAGATTGCACAATAATTAGCAAATTAGCATATCGGCTAATTAGCTAATTAGGTTATGCGTACTTCACAATAATGCTTTCAATTACGTTTGCAGCATCTTCGCATTTGTCGGTAACGATTTCCATTACTTGATAAATTTCTTTTTTCTTTATCACTTCTTTTGCATCTGGCTCTGTAGCAAACAAGCGCTCAATACTCATATCATAAATATCGTCTGCTTGGTTTTCTATACTGTTTATAGCTACCAAAGCATCGGTTATTTGACGCATATTTTTCATATTGCGAAGTTCTGTAACGGCATTGTAAACAGCTACACAACCTAGAGGAATAATATCGCCAAATTTTCTGATACCAATATCATCCGGATTTACTCTGTAGAAATTTATTTTTTTAGCAGTAGCATAAATATAATCTGCAATATCGTCTAATGCAGATGCTAGGTAGTGAATATCTTCTCTATCGAATGGCGTAATAAAATTTCTACCTAGCTCCATAAATATTTGGTGTGTAAGGTCATCATTTACATGCTCCATATCTTCTATTTCTTTCAAATATTTTGCACGGGTATCGTAGTCTGGCTCGTTTACCATTTCTTTTAATTTATCACCCATTTTTACAAGCTCTTTAGCTACGCTTTCAAATAGTTGATAAAAAATTCTGTCTTTTGGTAAAAAGATTTTTAGGATTGAATTTAAACCTGCCATAATAGTTATGTTTTAGTAGCAAAAATAGGATTATAGTACTTCATGGCGTTTGGTTTGTAATTGGTAACTATTTCTTAACATAGGAGCCATTTTAGCTTCACTTAACCTGAAATTAATCTTACTTAACGATTTGGTAACATACCCTTCATGATGGCTTAACATTGAAGTGTTCTCTTTGCACTCAAATAAACAAAGAAATGAGATCATTATTACTGTCATTTATCATTTTATTAAGCTCAGTGGTAGTATTTGGGCAAAAAGGTAAGATAGAGGGAAAGGTTACAGATGCTAAAACAGGACAACCGCTTACTAAAGTTTCTGTAATTGTAAAACAAAATGGTAGAGGAACGGCTACGGATGTAGATGGAAATTATAGTATTACTGTACAAGGTGAAAAATATATTTCATTAATATTTTCTTATAGTGGTGTAAGCCAACAAATAGATAGTATTGAAATAAAAGATGGCGGAATAACGATTCAAGATTTTTCATTAAAACAAAGAGAGAAAACGGAAGATGCCGTTGTGGTTCGTTCCTCAAGTAGTGCAAGAAAAGAAACGGCAGCATCATTAATAACTTTTCAAAAAAATACCAATACCGTTGCTTCTGTAATATCTGCAGAAGCTATACGCAGAAGCCCCGATAGAAATACTGGTGAAATTCTTAAGAGAACACCAGGTACGAGCATACAAGATGGTAAGTTTATTATTGTGCGTGGCCTTGCCGATAGATACAACCAAGCCATGCTAAATGGAATTTTATTGACAAGTACAGAGCCAGATAGAAAAACATTTTCTTTTGATTTGATACCTGCACAAATGATAGACAATATCATCATCAACAAAGCATTTGTACCTGAATACCCAGGCGAGTGGGCAGGAGGATTGATACAAGTAAACACAAAAGATATACCAGCAAAAAACTTTTTTAATATACAACTCGGTACTGGTTTTAATACACAAACTACTGGTAAAGATTTTTACAAAGATGGGCAAGGAGGAAAAACAGATTGGTTGGGTATTGATGATGGTACCAGAGGATTGCCAGCATCTTATACAACCAAATCTAACTTTGATACTATTGGAATAACAGACGGAAATATCGCAGGAAAAGCACTGGTAGGAAAACAAATGCGCAACTCTTGGGCGCCTGCTAAAATAACTGCTCCACTAAATGCATCGGTACAACTAAACGGCGGCTTTACAGGAAAATTTTTAGGAAAAAAAATGGGCGGTTCTGTGGGTATATCTTATAATAAAAGTTATAAAAATCAAACCTTACTTAATAGAAACAATAACCTAGAAAATAACAATGTATTTAGTACTGTAAGTAGTTTTGATGATAGTAAATTTATTCAAGAAACTACTGTAGGTGGTTTAGCAAGTCTATCGGTACAATTAAATTCGCTTAATAAAGTGTCGGGTAAAGTATTGGTAAATGTAAATGGTAATAATGCTGTTTTAAACAGACAAGGTTATGATAGAAATAGAGGAACGGATACCTTAATAAAAGGAACTGATTTTACATTTAAGCAAAACATATTTTTTACAACACAGCTAAATGGTGAGCATGGTATTACTAAAGATTTAAAACTAAAATGGTATGGCGCATTTAATATTTTAGATGGATATGTGCCGGATCAAAAAAGATTGTCTTATAGCAGAGAAAATACTTCTGCAGCTTACGAAGCTATTATTTCAAATTCATTATCACAACAAAGTGGTAGCAGGGTTTACCAAAGCCTGAGCGATTACATATACACAGGTGGCGCAGATGCTGCATACAATTTTAATGCATTTGGAAAAAAGCATACGTTGAAAACGGGCTACATGATTCAAGTAAAAGATAGATTGTACGATGCACAATTGTTTGCCATATATCTACCTTCTAAGACACCTGATTTCTCTTTAAAGAAACTATCGCCCGACCAAATTTTTGCACCTGAAAATTTTGGAAATGGTACAGATACAAAATTTGGATTTGATGCTATTAAAAATAAAAATTTTAGGTACATGGCCAATACCATTCTAAATGCAGGCTATGTACAATTTGATAATCCTATTGGAAATAAATTACGTGCAGTATGGGGCTTGCGTGTAGAAAATTATGACCAACTTATTGGTAGTGTAAAAAAGTATGATCCAAGGCATTTTAATACTAACCAAACAGATTTTATGCCTGGAGTAAATCTTACTTATAAGTTAGATAACAAAACCAATATTCGTGTATCTGCTTCGCAAACAGTAATACGCCCCGAGCTTAGAGAGCTTGCTAGCCTTAGCTTATACGATTTTGAATTGAATGCATCTGTAAATGGCGACCCTAAACTAAAGCGTACAAAAATTATAAATACGGATGTGCGTTATGAGCTTTATCCACGTGCTGG
>JAYTGY010000010.1:0-4464 GCA_043733065.1 Ferruginibacter sp. | reverse complement strand
TTTCATCAACGCCAAGGTTTTGAAACATTGATGGTGCTTAGCAAAGGTACAGCCGAGCAAAAAGCCATGTGCCAAGATGCGATTAATCGTTGGTGGTGGCCATCGCTCATGATGTTTGGTCCAAAAGATAGCGAGAGCACCAACAACGACCAAAGTATGAAGTGGAAGATAAAGAGGAAATCGAACGATGAACTTCGTCAGCAGTTTATAGATATGGCGGTGCAGCAAGTAAAAGTTTTGGGAATGGCATTGCCTGATGATAAACTGAAATGGAATGAAGAGAGAAAGCATTATGATTTTGGTGAAATAAATTGGGATGAATTTTGGAATGTAGTAAAAGGAAATGGGCAGTGCAATAAACAAAGATTGGATGCTAGAAAAAAAGCGCATGAAGAAGGTGCGTGGGTGAGAGAGGCGGCAGTAGCGTATGCTGCAAAAAAAGCTAATAGAGAAATTAAAAAAGTGGCATAATGTTTCCCACAAAGCACACAAAGAGCAGTAAGTTTTTTTTGTTTCTTAGTGCTCTTGGTGGGATAAATTAAAATAATCGAAATTGAAACTACATCAATATTCATTAATGGTAAATTGGACAGGCAATAGGGGAAAAGGCACAAATGGTTACAGATCTTACGAAAGAAGCCATGAGATTGAAATTGAAGGAAAGAAAAATATCAAAGGTTCATCTGACCCCGCTTTTTTAGGAGATAGAACAAAGTTTAATCCCGAAGAATTATTATTGGCTTCTATTAGCAGTTGTCATATGCTTTGGTATTTGCATTTGTGTAGCGATGCCGGTGTGGTTGTTACAAATTATTTAGATAATGCAAAAGGCACGATGATAGAAACAGAAAACGGTGGTGGAAAATTTGAGAGCGTTACTTTACACCCTAATGTAACGGTAAAAGATATTTCGATGGTTGATAAAGCAATGCTGTTGCATACAAAAGCGAATGAGCTTTGCTTTATTGCAAATTCTGTAAATTTTAAAATACAACATGTACCAATTATTATTGTTGAATAAAAATTAATTTATGAAAACATACATTCAAAAATATTACTACGGCGATTTTGGGGGAGAAGAAAAAACAGGTGGAGAGGAATTAAAGAAAACGGCCACAGAAGCTGCATGGCCGTTGTGGGAAGTTTTTATACGTAGCAAACAAGGTTTGGATCACAAACATGCTGGCAGCTTGCACGCTGCAGATGCTACCATGGCAATGGAAAATGCTCGTGATGTATATACACGTAGGCAAGAGGGAGTGAGTTTGTGGGTGGTTGAAAGTAAATACATTCATGCAAGTAATCCTGATGAAGCCGGGGAAATGTATGAGCCAGCTGCCGATAAAATTTATAGGCACCCTACATTTTATGACATACCAGATGAAGTAGGGCATATGTAAACTTTCTTTTTTACAAGTACAAAAACATCATGACAAAAAACTTAATTGATTATACTTTACAACTTGCAGATAGCACTTTAATTTTAACACAGCGCAATGGTGCTTGGTGTGGCCACGGACCAATACTTGAACAAGATATAGCTATTACTAATATTACATTAGACTTAATTGGACAGAGTAGAAATTTTTATCAATATGCAGCAGCATTAATTGGTGGAGATTCCACTGAAGATAAACTAGCGTACTTACGTACAGAAAGAGAATTTAAAAATATTTTATTAGCGGAGCAAGAAAATGGCGATTGGGCTCAAACAATTGTTCGTCAATTTTTCTTTAGTATGTATCAATATTTGTTGTACGAAAAATTACAAACTGGTAAAGATGAACAACTTTCTGCCATTGCTGCAAAATCTTTAAAAGAAGTAACCTACCATGTAAAATGGAGTAGCGAATGGGTAATACGATTAGGTGATGGAACTACAGAAAGTAACGAAAGAATGCAAAAAGCCATTCAAACACTTTGGCAATACACTGGTGAAATGTTTGTGCCATCCAATTATGAAAATGCTTTGGAAAATACTATTCCTGATGTAGCATTATTAAAAGATGCTTGGATGGAAAAAGTAAAAGTTATTTTTGAAGAAGCCACATTAACAATTCCTGATAATACTTTTATGCAAATGGGTGGTAAAAATGGAACGCATACTGAAAAGCTTGGTTACATACTTTCCGAAATGCAATATTTACAAAGGGTTTATCCTGGGGCGGAATGGTAAGCCCCCTAAACCTCCGCCGAATGGCGGAGGACTTTTAGCGTCTCAATGATTAAATTGATTTTATAAAATGCAAGCTCCGAATTCAAGTATAAATACAGACTCCGAAAATTTACAGAGTTCAAAAGTCCCTCCAATGGAGGGATTTAGGGAGGCTGTATTTGCTTTACTTGAAGAGGTGTGTGACCCTGAAATTCCCGTATTGTCTATTTTAGATTTAGGAATTGTGAGAGATGTAAAAATTCTTTCCTCCCCTTTTGGGGGAGGTCAGGAGGGGGCCGATGATGAAATAGAAGTTATCATTACACCAACTTACAGTGGCTGCCCAGCCATGGATGCGATAAGTATGGATATTAGATTTAAATTAATTGAACACGGTTACAAGAAAATAAAAATCACATCTGTTCTCACACCTGTATGGACAACCGATTGGATGACGGAAGCCGGGAAAGAAAAACTAAAAGCATACGGTATAGCTCCACCAAGGTTTTCAAAAGATGTATCAGATGATTTTCCAGAATGTCCACAATGTAAATCTGCAAACACAAAACTGCTAAGTCAATTTGGATCTACTGCTTGTAAGGCTTTATACCAATGCAATGATTGTAAAGAACCGTTTGATTATTTTAAATGCCATTAGAGGGGTTTTAGATTTTTGATGTAAAGATTTAAGATTTCTTTTAGTGAAAGTATTCTGCATTTTTCTGTAAACATATTTTAAACAATTCTGTATTGTCGATTTATTAATTTTACATTTTTCTTAATGAGCAGTATTCGCTTCGTTCGTAAAACATAATAAAAGCTAAATTACTAGCTGAAGATGAAATGTGCGACGCCACCGAAGTTCAATCAAGGAACTTCAGCTCGCCAACAAAAAAATATTTTCACTAACTTTACCTCAAAACAAATTTCAATCATTCGATATTTTTATTCATGGATATTTCTGTTTATTTTGAAGAAATAGGGCAAGTAAGTTTTGCTTTTATTATTGGTGCTGTTATTGGCATAGAAAGAGAATTTCGTAGCAAGCCTGCTGGTTTTCGTACCATGATTTTAATTTGTGTAGGCGCTTGTTTGTACACCATTATTTCTAAAGAAGCTGGGGTTGGTTCTTCAGATAGAATTGCGAGTAATATTGTAACTGGTATAGGTTTTATTGGTGCGGGAGTAATTTTTAAAGAAGGTATTACCGTAAATGGTTTAACAACGGCTGCCTTAATTTGGATAACGGCTGCACTTGGTATGGCCATTGGTTATCACAATTATCCATTAGCTATTGTGGTATCTATTATGGTAGTGATTGTACTTTTTGTACTAGAGCCTGTACAGCGTTTTATAAATAGATTACACAAAGTAAAAGACTATAAAATAAGAACAATGCAATCTGGTAATGATTTTAAAGCAGAGCTTGAGGTTTTTTTTGAAGAGCATGATATGACTTTTCGTTGCATGAAAACAAATAAAGAAAATATGGATGCGGTGTATGTTTATAGAATAAGTTCTAAAGATAGAAATTATGATGAGGTAAATAATTTCTTATTAAGCCATCAAGAGGTAAAGGGTTTTGAAGTTTAAAATAAATATATAAATATGTCTTCTGTTTTATTTGAAATAAAAAATAGTGTAGCGGTAATTACACTCAATAGGCCCGATAAATTTAATAGCTTTAATAGGGAAATGGCGTTGCTGATGCAAAAGTATTTAGATGAATGTGCTATATTATCTACCATAAGATGTGTACTTATAACTGGTAATGGAAAAGCATTTTCTGCAGGGCAAGATATTGCAGAGCTTACTGGCGAAAATGCTGTAGGTATTGATAAAATATTGAGTGAACATTATAACCCTATTGTAACACGAATAAGAAATTTACAAATGCCTGTGGTAGCTGCGGTAAATGGCGTGGCCGCTGGTGCTGGTGCAAACATTGCTTTGTGTTGCGATGTGGTTTTGGCTTCTTCATCTGCATCTTTCATACAAGCATTTTCTAAAATTGGTTTAATACCAGATAGTGGTGGTACTTATTTTTTACCTCGGCTTATTGGGTTTCAAAAAGCAAGTGCGCTGATGATGACTGGTGATAAAGTAAGTGCAATAGAAGCAGAAAAAATGGGGATGATTTATAAAGTAATTGATGAAGCAACTTTTGCAGACGATGTATATGCTCAAGCGCTCACACTTGCACAAATGCCTACGCAAGGTTTAGCATTTACAAAAACAGCATTGAACAATTCTATACACGCTACGTTTCATGAGCAGTTATTAGATGAAGATAGATTGCAACGTAAAGC
>JAYTGY010000009.1:0-3084 GCA_043733065.1 Ferruginibacter sp. | reverse complement strand
GTTTACAAACCCTAATTCCAATTTCTTGAGCAGATTCTATACTTTGCTCCCATTTACTACAAACCATACCTAAAAAAGTGTTATCTGGTTTTTCATTTTCAGTAAAATAATGATTGGGTAAAATATCTTTGCCATACCAACCAATGGCTGATGCACTAATTATTACTTTAACTTTATGTTCTATTTTTTTTAATGTATTTATTAGTAAAACACCGCTTTTTGTTCTGCTTTCTTCTATTTCTTTTTTATATTCTTCATTCCATTTTTTATCCATTACACCTGCTCCAGCAAGGTGAATAATTGCATCTGCTTTTTTCACAGCTTCAATATCTATTGTTCCTTCTTTTACATTCCACAATGCATACGATACATTTTTTTCTGTTTTTATATCTAATTTTTTTCGTGTAAGAATAATTATCCGATATTCTTTTTCTACCAAATGTTTTATTAGTCTTTTTCCTACTAGGCCTGTGCCGCCCGTAATTAGAATTGTACGCATAATTAAAGATTTACTTTAGCAAAGTTATTTTTTAAAACATTACCAATAGTTTTATTCTTACTTTCATTGTTACTCGTATTAAAAATCGTAATTTTATACTAATCATTTTTGCATTATGAAAACGGCATACTTCTTTTTAGTATTATTAGTTACAAATTTTTGCACAAAATCCTTTGCTCAAAATATCACTTACTCGGAGGTAGAAAAGGCAGATAGCCGTAACCTCAATTTTGAAATTTTAGGAAAGTTTGCAGATAATTTTTTGGTATATAAAAACCTCAATCGAAGTCATAAACTTACTGTGTATGATATTGGCATGGTAATAAAAGAAACCATTAAGCTAGATTTTATTTCTGATAAAACAACGAATATAGATTTTGTAACCTACGCCGATTATTTTTTAATGGTATGGCAATATCAAAAAGGAAATGTAACTTATTGCAAGGCTGCAAAAATGAATGGAGCTGGTCAGCTTCAAGGAAATGTTTTGGATCTTGATACTACAAAGACGGGTGTTTTTTCAAATACCACTTATTACAATTTAACTTGGAGCGAAGACAAGAAGAAAATACTCTTGTATAAAACACAATCGAGAAACGATAATTTTAGTTTAGTAACAAAAGTATATGACCAAAATTTATTGCTACAAGATAGTACAAGAAGAACACTTGATTATAATAATTATAGAGAATCGTTTGGCGATTTACAAATAGACAACGATGGCAATTTTATTTTTACAAAGCTAAAAGAAAATGCTAGACAGGAATACATAAATACTTTGGATTTAAATATTAAAAAATTTAAAGTGGATAGTTTAATTTCTATAAATGTACCGCTAGAGAAACAACTCATTCAAGAACCTGTAATAAAAATAGATAATATAAATGGCCGGTATGTTATCAATTCATTTTCGTATAAAAAAAATGGAGGCACTGTAGATGGAATATTTACTGCAATTATATCTAAAACCCCATTTGCATTTACAAAAAAAGTAATTAATATTTTTGATGATTCATTACTTACTAAACTTTCGGGCAAGCCAGACTGGCGCAGTGCTTACGATGATTATTTTTTAAAAAATATTATTCTTAAAAAAGATGGAGGCTTTATTGTAGTATCGGAAGAATATACAAAGCAAAGACGCTTTGGAGGGCTTTATGATGATAGATTTAATTCGGGTTTGTATGGAAGCAGGTATTACGGTTCGTCGTCGGATTATTATTATTACAACAGAGGTTATAACAGTTATTACAGACCTTTTGGAGAAAGCAATGCAAGAGATATTGTTTATAATTACAACGATATAATTACCTATAGTTTTAACAAAGATCTTAAACTGCAATGGAACAATGTCATTAATAAAACAACTAGTGATGTAGAAACCGATAATTTTCTTTCTTTTGCCAATATGAATGCTGGGGCAGAGATTCATTTTCTTTTTTTACAAAAAGATAACAATAGGCAAATATTGAGTGATCATGCATTGCAACCCAATGGTTCAGTAATAAGATACGCTACTTTAAAAAGCAGAGAAGCAGGCTATAGTTTTATGCCAAGGCTTGCAAGGCAAACCGGTGCTCGACAAATGATTGTACCTTGCATAGTAAGAAACAATATTGCTTTTGCGAAAATTGATTTTTAACTTTTCATAATATGACCCAAGTTTATTTTAATTTTTCATTGTGACAGGAATTTTTAAATCCAATAACCCATCTGGTAATGCCATTTTATTTCTTTACGCTATCGTATTGAAACTTCCGATGTTCCTACATTTGAGAAGCCCGCAATTGCAACCGCTCGATGGAATTTTATATAAATCACTATTACAATTATTAAATCCTCTTGCAAATAGTTTTCACGCCACTTATGGTATTCTTACTTTTATTTTATTGTTTATACAAGCCATTGGGTTCAATAAAATTGTAAACGATCAGCGCTTGCATAAACAAAACAATTACCTCACTGGCATGAGTTATTTGCTAATTACTTCTCTTTTTAGCGATTGGTTTTCTTTTTCGGCACCGCTTATTGTAAATACTTTTATGATTTGGATTTTCTCACGCCTTTGTGCATTGTACAATAACAACAATGCAAAAGCTACAATTTTTAATATTGGTTTGGTAACAGGTATTTCTGCTTTTGTATATTTCCCTTCTATTACTTTTTTGGTTCTGATAATGGCTGGCATTGCTATTTCTAGGCCATTTCGTTTGCAAGAATGGCTTACTGGTTTTGCAGGTATAATAACACCTATTTATCTTTTTAGTGCGTATCTATTTCTTACCAATAATTTTAAAACATATAAATTCCCTGGCTTTCATTTTTCTTACCCACATTTTTTTGGAAATCGATGGGCGTATATTGCACTTATTATTGTTTTAATTTCTACCATTATTGGTATTTACTTTATCAATAATAATATTAATAGGCAAGTAGTACAAACCCGAAAAAGTTGGCAATTGCTTTTTCTCTACCTTGCAGTGGCAGCACTAGTTCCGTTCATTAATGCAAGTATAAACTTTTCTTATTGGATATTGTTAGCTGTTCCACTTTCACCAATTATCGCTTCTACATTTTTCTATCCT
>JAYTGY010000008.1:0-2115 GCA_043733065.1 Ferruginibacter sp. | reverse complement strand
AATTATTTTGTTCATGTAGTTGCATTAAAAAAGCCCAAGCGTTGTGCAAGGGCTTTTATTTAAAAATATATAAAAAGGCGGCTATAGCACAATCGAGTTTTGACTGTACCACCACCATCCGTTATTGTTTGTTATTTGTTTCATTTGTAATGCAAATATGGGGCGAAAGGTTGAAATAACAAAACTTTTTATTAATAAAAGCTTTTCAAGAGAAAAGCTGTCTTACAATCTTTAAGATGCTTTTAACTATAAATATCAATAATTATCACATCTTTGTTAAAACAATCTACCCAAATTGAAAAGATTTTTACTGGCCTTATTTACGATTTCTACTTTTGTAAGCAAAGCTCAAACTATTGACAAAATTTTTGTGAACCTTTACACCGACAGTTTAAAGAAAGGAACACACAATTACATTAATATAGATGGGCAATTGAGCAATGGTAGATATTTACCATTGGATAGTACAAAAATATTATTTACATGTGCTCAAGCAAAATTTGCCGGCAACTCCATTATTATTCCTGCAAATTTTACAGAAGAGAAAGTTACTATTAAAACATCATTAAAAACTGACCCTACAATATTCAAAGAGTTTGATGTGTATATAAAAAAAATGGAAGATCCTCCGTTGAAATCTACTAACGAGGTAATGGCGGAAATGAAGATGAGTAAGAAGAAAAAGAAGAAATAGCCAAGCCACGAATTGCACGAATTTTCACTAATAATACAAAAAATGCAACTTTAAGAGTTGCATTTTTTGTATTTATTTTATTATAGATTTAATAATTCTTCTACTATGCAAATTTCTTAGCATCTTCCAAAAACTTAGCCAAGCCAATATCTGTCAATGGATGTTTTAATAAACCTAAAATAGAATCGAGCGGACAAGTACATACATCTGCGCCTGCTTCTGCACACTTAATAATGTGTAACGGATTACGAATAGAAGCCGCCAATATTTCTGAATGGAAACCTTGCACATCGTATATGTGACGAATTTGCTGAATTAGTTCCACACCATCTGCGCCCATATCATCTACCCTACCAATAAATGGCGAAACATAAGTGGCGCCTGCTTTTGCAGCTAATATGGCTTGGCCTGCAGAAAATATTAATGTACAATTCGTTTTTATACCATTATCTGTAAAATATTTTATGGCTTTTATACCATCTTTTATCATCGGTACTTTTACAATAATATTTTTGTGCAATGCGGCTAGTGCTTTTCCTTCTGCAACTATGCCATCAAAATCTGTAGAAATAACTTCTGCACTTATATCACCATCCACCATATTACAGATGTCAACATAATGCTTCATTACCGCATCATTACCTTGTATGCCTTCTTTGGCCATAAGCGATGGATTGGTAGTTACGCCATCTAAAATACCAAGGTCGTTTGCTTCTTTAATTTGTGCAAGGTTTGCGGTGTCTATAAAAAATTTCATAAAAGAGATTTAATGATTTAAGAATTAATATTTAAGATTTAAGATTACTTTTAGTTTGAGGATTATTCTGTTTTTTTTGAAGAGTCTTTCTCGACGAGGCCAAAATGCTTGATAATTCAATTGCTTCAGTGATAAGCAAAGATAACTTTTTTTCAGGCAATAGTTTTAGTTCTTTAATAACTTCTAACCAAAACAATGATTCATCTGCTTCTTCAAACGCAATGCTAAGTTTAGATATAAAGGCTTTTGTGGAAATTCCTTTGCATGCTGCTCTGTAATTAGCAGCTGCGGAAAAAGCTGAGCGTAATAATTGCATTTCAATTATACCTGCAATTTTTTTCTTGGGTAAATGTTCACACATGGCTACAATTCTATAAGCCAAGTTTTTTAATCTCCCTTCTAGTATTTTTGAGTCCATAAAAAATATTTATAGAGCCAAAGTACAAATAAATAAATAAAGTGTGAACTTTTGAGGACTAAATAATCTTAAATCATACATATTCCCTCTCAAATAAAAAATGGCAAGTTACTTACATCGCACCGCTCAACCATCTACCCTTGCTACCTTCCGGTCCTGGGGGAGTTCAATAGGAGCTGGTCGTATAAGACTTGCCGCTGCAAATATACGGTGCTAATGCTTAACTTAAAAATGAAATTTAAAATG
>JAYTGY010000007.1:0-6716 GCA_043733065.1 Ferruginibacter sp. | reverse complement strand
GCTTTTTCCATCAGCATTTTTGTGCCTCGGTCTATTAATTTTTCATTACTCAATTGCATATTTACCATTTTATTATCTTCTACACGACCAATTTGTATCATGATAGATGTAGAAATCATATTTAAAATTAATTTTTGTGCAGTGCCACTTTTCATGCGTGTGCTACCTGTTACAAACTCTGGACCTACCATTACTTCTATAGAGAAATTAGCGTGAGTACTCATTGGCGAACCTGGGTTACAACTTAAAGAACCAGTAATAATATTTCTTTTTTTACATTCTTGCATAGCTGCAATTACATAAGGTGTAGAGCCACTTGCAGCAATGCCAATTACAATATCTTTATCGTTTATATTATGTTTTTTTAAATCTTCCCAGCCTTGTGTAAGGCTATCTTCAGCATGTTCTACAGCATGTTGTATTGCCTTTTCACCTCCAGCAATAATACCAATAATTAAACCATACGGCATACCAAATGTTGGCGGTATTTCGCTAGCATCTAATATGCCCAATCGCCCACTTGTACCTGCACCTATATAAAACAATCTGCCACCAACAAGTATTTTTTCTACAATAATTTTTATTAATTTTTCTATTTTTGGAATAACTTTTGCAACAGCTAGTGGAACAGATTGGTCTTCCATATTCATATTTGTAAGCAACTCCAGCACACTCATTTTTTCTAAATGATTGTATTTACTATGCGCTTCTGTAACTTTTATAAAATCTGACATTCGTATTTTTTTAAAGATGGAGTTGTTGCAATTATTGGAAATAATGTCTAACTACAAAACGATTTTTTAAATTAAATATTTTGTTATACTTTGATATAAATTTTCTTTTTATCTAATAACCAAGCAAAAAACCACATCATGGCAATAAAACAAACTGCATAAATAAATGAACCGAACTTTGGCTCTACTGGTAAAATTAGTTTGCATACATGCTCATAAAACCAATTTAAAGGAGTAATAAAACTTGGGCTACCATTATCTTCAACACCATTATTTATTCTTATCAATCCCATCAGCCTTGGCAATATGCCACTCATTACAAAAATGAAAAGTGCATTTTTTCCAAACACATCAAAAAAGCGAGTCCATGTACCTTTTACATTTTTAAATTCTATTAAATAAATTAAAACAGATAAAACCAATGTGGCAAGTCCTGTAGTATAAATGGTATAACTGCTCGTCCATATTTTTTTGTTAATAGGAAAAAACATTCCCCATGCTAAACCAGTTACAATTAAAACACAACCAGCTACAAAAAGACCGTTGAGCATTTCGGAAGTTTTACCTTTTTGCAAAATATAATTACCAACTAAATAGCCAAATATTACTTGTACAATTGCCGCAAATGTGCTCATTAGTCCTTCGGGATCAAAAGCTACTCCCTCGCCATGATACATATGTGTACTGCCTAAAATGGCTTTATCAATATTAGTACCAAACCAACCTTCAAGCGAGTAGGGGTCATGTATATTTCCTGCAATACACAAAAACCAATAACCTAATAATATTATTGTGCTTACTACAAATGCAGCACGCACTTTAAAAAAATGAATAATTAACGAAGCAAAAAAATAGCAAAGTGCAATACGTTGTAGCACACCAAAAATTCTTAAATTTTCATAATGTTTGCCTATTAAATTTCCATCATCATCATATTTCATAAATGGAAAACCATTTAAAAATAATCCTATAAAAAATATCAGTAACGTTCTTTTAATAACTTTTTTCCAAAAAACACAATCACCAGCAGCTTCTAATTTTGGCATTACAAACGCCATAGCATTACCAACAGCAAAAAGAAAAAATGGAAAAACCAAATCGGTAGGAGTGCACCCGTGCCATTCTGCATGGTCGAGCGGGGCATAAATATGCTCCCAACTGCCAGGATTATTTACCATTATCATTAGTGCAACTGTGGCACCACGAAATATATCTAGTGAAAAAAAGCGTTGGCTCATTATTTAGTTTATGCATTAAGTTCTAAAGGGATAAATATACCACAAATTATGTAGCTATGCAATTATTTATGAAACAAAAAACACTATTATTCTTAGGTTTTACTAGGGGTGAGGTTGCAAATATTAAACCAATTAGAAAGTGATTTAATTGCGATAAATGAATTTTGCTGCTGAAGAATTATTTATTCTTACTATTCCTACTGACTAAAATCATATTAAACTAAACTCTATATCATATTTTAACAGCTTCATGACTAATATTTTTGTGAATCATAAGCCATCATTAAATAAATTTTATGAAAAAAGTACTTATTGCTTTTGATGGAAAAAATTTTTCGGAAGGTGCATTTGAATTTGCACGAAAATTAAACGAACTACAACCAATATTACTGACTGGTGTTTTTTTGCCATCATCAGTTTTCTCTAATATGTGGACATATGCCGATGCAAATGCGGGAATTTTTGCGCCAATAATTGATGAAGATGATACAGAAAAAATAGAACAAAATATTGCAAAGTTTGAAAACCATTGCCGTAACAATGATATTGATTACAGGGTACACAATGGTTTTTCAGAGTATGCATTGCCCAATGTAGAAAAGGAAAGCGTTTATGCCGACTTACTTTTAATTGGCTCGGAAGTGTTTTTTGAAAACATAGGAACACAATCTCCAAATAGTTATTTGCAAGATGCATTGCACAGTATAAAATGTGCGGCAGTATTGGTGCCCGAAACATTTGATTTTCCAGAAAGTATTGTACTCGCTTACGATGGCAGCGACGATTCGGTATTTGCTATAAAACAATTTGCATATTTATTTCCTGAGCTATGCAATAAAGAAGTGCTGCTTGTATATGCTAGCGAAGATGATGAAGCCGATTTTCCTAATAAAATAGAAATGGAAGAATTGGCTGCAAGGCATTTTAGTAATCTTACACTCTGTAAGTTAGATATAAACCCAAGTAAGTTTTTTAGCACATGGATTTCTGAAAAAAAATCTGCTTTGCTTGTAAGCGGCTCCTATAAACGCTCTGGCGTGTCGCAACTTTTTAAAAAGAGTTTTATAAAAGATGTAATAGCGCAACATGAATTACCCATTTTTGTAACGCACCATTAAAAATAGATAGGTATGAAAAATATTATTGCTGCTTTTGATGGTTTGAAATATGCTGTAAGTACACAAGATTATGCCATAAATATTGCAAAGCAAACAATTACACATTTGGTAGGTGTTTTTATGGACGACCCTACCTACAATAGTTTTAAAATAAATGAAGTAGTAGCAGAAAAAAATTTTTCATTAGATAAAATAAAAAAGCTTGAGGCAGTAGATAAAGTTACTAGGTACGAATCTGCTTCGCTTTTTGAAAAGGCTTGCGAGCATGCAAAGATTGAATTCTCAATACATCACGATCATAAAATTGCTTTGCAAGAACTAAAGCTAGAAAGCATTTATGCAGATTTAATAATGATTGGAGCCAATGAAACACTTACCCATTATGAAGAAAAACCACCAACAAGATTTATAAGAGATTTGTTATCGGACACACAATGTCCAATTTTGATAGTGCCAAATAAATTTAAAGCAATAGATAAAATAATTTTATTGTACGATGGAGAACCATCATCGGTATATGCTATAAAAATGTTTAGCTATTTATTGCCCCAATTAAAACATTTAAGTACAGAAGTAATATCTGTAAAAAATTTGGATGATACTATGCATTTGCCCAATAATAAATTAATGAAAGAGTTTATGAAACGGCATTACCCAAAAGCAAAATACATTATTATGAAGGGTTGGGCGGAGGAAGAAATTATAGCTTATTTAAAAATACAAGAGGGAAATACATTGATTGTTTTAGGGGCATATAGAAGAGGTGCTGTGAGCAAATGGTTTAGAGAAAGTATGGCAGATATACTTATGAGAAATTTGAAACTACCTTTATTTATTGCACACAATAAATAAACATTAAAGAGATATTTTAATGAACAGCAAAAAACTTTTTGGCTAGAAGGAATAGCAGGGACATTTATTATTATTGCTGGAGCCGGTTAATACCACATTTAGGTATATGACACATTCATTGTAGAGCCTATTAGCAAACACTACTTAATATATCATACATTCAAAAATTGTTTCCAAGTAAAAATAATAGGAAGAGCTTTTGTTATAATTGAAAAAAAATTAATAAAAAATACTTGAGGATAAACTCCAAAATAAATACAAACGGCGCTATCAATTAACACCCATACACTAAATGCAACTATTATAGCATTACGAGCCCATGGCTGTTTATTTTTAAAAGGATAGTGAGCAATGAATGCAAGTAAAATATAACAGCAAGCTATTGTGCCACCTAAGGGTGCATAAATAAACCTGCGAAACTTATCTGCTTCTGGTGGAAATGTAGAACTGTGCCAAAATATTTTAGCAAGCATTGTATTGTATGGCTGAAAGAGAAAATTATTTCCTGTGAGTGCAAATAATATTCCTGCAACCGCAAATAGCAAACTTGTATAAAATAGCCATTTTTGCCAAAAAAAAAAGAAGATTTTTTTGTAGTTTTTTCCATCATTTAAATTCTTGTAAGATAATTTATTTGAATATGAATGTTGTAAAACCATATTCCTAATTTCTTTCTATCAATTTAATTTTGTTACACTGTTTTTTTTATAACCTCTATTATTTTACTATACAATTCATTTTCGTTTATTGGTTTGGATATATAATCGTCCATACCATATTCTTTGCATTTGGCTACATCTACAGTGGTTACATCTGCCGTTAAAGCAATTATTGGAATGTTAGATTTGATCGTTTTACGAATATACTCCGTTGCCTCAAAACCATTCATTTCGGGCATTTGCAAATCCATTAAAATTAAATCGTAGGTATTGGTTTGTAATTTTTCTATGGCAATTTTTCCATTATCCACTACTTCATTTTCAAACCCAAAATCATCTAAAATAATTTTTATTAGTAATTGATTTAGCGCAACATCTTCAGCTACCAATACGCTCAAATTTTTAATTTCTGCACTCGGTTTTTGTGGTTCTATTACATCTTCTGTTTTCATAGCTGCTTTTCCAAAAGGCAGTATAAAACTAAATCTTGAACCTTCACCTAGCGTACTAGTAACAGCAATACTTCCGCCTTGCGCTTCTGTTAATTGTTTTACAATGGCCAGCCCAAGCCCTGTGCCACCATACGAATTGGATGTGCTTATTTCTGCTTGCTCAAACAGATTAAAAACCAAATCTATTTTATGTGCAGCAATGCCAATACCTGTATCGGTAATGGCAAATTCAATAGAGATATTTTCTTCGTTTTCGCTTATTAATTGGGTGCTTAGTATAATTTTTCCTTTGTGCGTAAATTTTATGGCATTACTCATCAAGTTTAAAATAATCTGATTTAATCTTACAGAGTCGCCTAATAATATAGATGGTATTTGGCTGTGGTATTCACTTACAAGTTCTATATTCTTTTCCTTTATTTTCAAATCAAAAGTATGTAGTATGGATTGTATTGATTTTTGCAAGTCAAATGCTTGATGTACAAATGTCATTTTACCCGCATCTACTTTTGCCAAATCCAATATATCGTTTATGAGTACGTTTAAAGAATAGCTACTTGTTTTTATAGCCTGAATAAAATCTTTTTGTTTTTCGGCCAACTCAGTTTTTAATAACACATTTGTAAATCCTATAATGGAATTAAGTGGCGTTCTAATTTCGTGGCTCATATTACTCAAAAATTGCTGTTTGGATTTTGAAGCATTTTCTGCAATTACTTTTGCATTGGTCAATTTTATCTCCAGCATTTTTTGTTCATCTATATCAAACCCCACACCTATATATCCCATAAATTCTCCATTGGGTAAAAACCTAGGATTTGCTTGCACTGCAAACCACCTATACATTCCATCGTGGCGTTTTATACGTATACCAGGTAAATGATACGGTTGGCGAGCTGCAAAGGCAGGTACATACACATCCATAATCGTTTGCACATCATCTGCATGTACAATGCCATCCCAAGCTTTGCCTATGGCTTCTTCTAGTGTTTGGCCAGTATAATCCAACCAATATTTGTTAAAATAACTTATGTTGGCTTCGGCAGTAGGTTCTATAATAAATACGTTTAGTGGCATATTATCTGCTAATGTTCTAAACCGTTCTTCGCTTTCTTTTAAAGCAATTTCTGCATTTTTCTGTGTGGTAATATCTAGGGTTATACCAGAAAGGGTAACAGCCTCACCAGCATCATTATATAAATATTTACCTGAAGCGTACATCCACCGCACATCTTCTTTGCCGTCCAGTTTTATGCGATAAGATGTTTCGTAAGATGTTTTTGTTTTAAGTGCTTTTGCCACTGCTGCAAAAGCCACTTCTTTATCGCTTTCAATTATCACTTTATGCCAGTCTTCATATACAAGGTCTGTACGATGTTCATCATAGCCCCACATTTTTTTGTGCAAAGCTGACCATTCTAAGATTTGTGATGCCAAATCTAGCGACCATATTCCCACTTCTGCGGCAGTGGTAGCTAATTCAAAATGATCCGTAGTTTTTCGCAGTAGCTTTTCGCTTTCTTTTATTTTTATTTTAGCTTCCACTTGTGTCGTTACTTCATTTGCCAATATGGCTACACCTTCTATTTCGCCTTGCACATTTCGCTGTGCTTGGTATATAAAATTGTAGTGCATTTGCTGTTGCATGCCATTGCGTATGAGT
>JAYTGY010000006.1:0-12016 GCA_043733065.1 Ferruginibacter sp. | reverse complement strand
TTTAGATGCATTTAATAATTATGGCGTAGGTTGGTTTGAGCCATTTAGCCATAAGCGTGTTTCTTTTAATACCATTTATGTGGCAGATCCATTATTTTCTATTTGGCCGGGATTAGCTTGTTTAGCATTTATTTATTTTAGAAAAAATACCATTTACCGCAAAAAAATATGGAAGCTTGGGCTTGGGGTAACTGCTTTTTATTTATTGATTTGCGTTGGTATAAAAATAAAAATAAATGCTGATGTAAAAGTGATTTTGCAAAAACAACAAATTAGTTATACTAGATATTTTACCACGCCTACACCACTACAAAGCTTATTGTGGTATGTGGTAGCAGGAAATGATAGTGGTTATTATGTTGGCTTCCGTTCCATATTTGATAATAAGAAACAAATAGATTTTCAATATTTTCCAAGAAATAAAGCGATGTTGGATTCTATAAAAAATCATGAAGACTTACAAAAACTCATTCGCTTTTCGCAAGAATTTTATACAGTTGAAAATATAAATGATACATTGTTGTTTAACGATTTACGATTTGGCCAAATAAATGGGTGGCAAAATCCTAAAGATAAATTTGTATTTCATTATTATTTGCAACATCCAAACGAAAATACATTAGTAGTACAAAGAGGAAGATTTGAAGGCTGGGATTGGCAAACTACTACATCATTAATAGAACGAATAAAAGGAAATTAATAATTGTAGGTGAGTGTTGTCAATCTTTATAATGACGGTTGTCATAAATTTTTGCAATACATAAAAGTATTTTTGATTTATTAATAATTTCTATTAGTACTCAATTATGTATTAAGATAGTGATTGAATGCTAAATATTAAAAACAATCTATCATAAAAG
The DNA here is from genome assembly GCA_043733065.1 of Ferruginibacter sp. Lineage (GTDB taxonomy): Bacteria > Bacteroidota > Bacteroidia > Chitinophagales > Chitinophagaceae > Ferruginibacter. The sequence continues at coordinate 11,156 of JAYTGY010000006.1, read as the reverse complement.
CACTAGGTATTATTACACTAACAAAAATATTAATATTAAATTTTTAAAAATGAAAACAATAATAATTGCAACAGACTTTTCATCATCTGCCATGAATGCAGCTAAATACGGAATAAAAATGGCTGAATCTGTAAATGGAGATGTACTACTATTTAATGTATTTGAAGTGTTAGCCAACTATGGTGAAATGGTAATAGACATTAATGTAGATAATTTGAAAAAAGATGCAGTAAATGATATGGAAACTTTTAAATCAGCATTGATACAGGATACAGGCACAAAAATTAATATTACATCAGATGTAAGGTTGGGTGTTTTTAGCGATGAATTAAACACCGTTTGTGAAACTATTAATCCATATTCAGTAATAATGGGAAGCCAAGGAAAAGTAGCAACAGAAAGGGTTTTGTTTGGTAATCATGCAATATATGCAATGAAACATTTGGCTTGGCCATTAATTACAGTACCTATAACGGCTACATTTTGTAGTATTAAAAAAATTGGCTTGGCGTACGATTTTGAAAAAGAATTGGATAGCAATTTTACAGAAGAAATTAAATTAATAGCACATGATTTTGATGCAACAATACATGTGTTAAATGCAGAAAAGAAAGATGAATTTGATGCAGATTTTGTTTTACTATCTGGCAGATTAGAAAAAAGCCTTGCTCCGGTTACAGTAAAATTTCATTTTATAACAAGTAACAATGTGAATGAGGGTGTTATTGATTTTGCAGAAAAGAATAGTATTGATTTACTAATTGTAATGCCAAAATACCACAGTATTTTGGAAAAATTAATTCATAAGAGCCATCTAAAACAAATGGTATTACATAGCCACGTACCAGTATTGGCTCTGCATCATTAAAAATAGTATATGAGAACGCTTTTTTATAGCACAAAAGATTTCGAAAAACATTATTTAGAAGTTGCAAATACATTGGCTGAAAAAGTAGTTTTTATTTCAGAAATGCTTACACTAGATACAGTTGAACTGGCAAAGGGCTTTGAAACAATTAGCATTTTTACAAGTGATGATGCTTCTGCTGATGTACTGAAGATATTACATAATAATGCTACGAAATATATCGCCATACGTGCTACTGGGCATGATAATGTGGATATAGATAAAGCAAATGATTTAGGAATGCAAGTAGCCAATGTGCCTGATTATTCTCCATTTGCTATTGCAGAACATGCTGTGGCATTGATTTTAGCGCTAATTAGAAAAATAAATATTTCAAGAAAGCAAATACAGATGCATAATTTTTGCATAAGCAATTTAATAGGATTTGATTTGCATGGTAAGACTGTTGGTATTATTGGTGTTGGTAAAATTGGTGGCATATTTGCAAAAATAATGCATGGCTTTGGTTGCAAAATATTGGGATATGATATTGTAGAAAATAAAAAACTAACTGAATTGTATGGCGTAAAATTTGTTGATTTGAAAACTTTGTGTGCGCAGTCCAACATTATAAGCATACATACTGCACTTACACCTGAAACAAAATATTTAATAAACAGAAATTGTATAGCGCAAATGCAACTGGGCACCATGCTCATAAATACTGGTCGTGGCGCTTGTGTAAATACAAAAGATGTGTTGGAAGGTTTAGAAAATGGTAACATTGGTTTTTATGGTGCCGATGTTTATGAAAATGAACGTGGCATTTTCTTTAATGATTTATCAAAAACAGAATTAAAAGATTACATGCTAAAAGAATTAATAAAAATGCCAAATGTAATGATTACACCCCATCAAGCTTTTGCTACGAATGAAGCATTGACTGATATTGCCAATACTACTTTTTATAATATTGATTGTTGGAGCAAAAATAAGCATAATAAAAACGAATTAACTTCTATATTGGTTGAAGAAGATGAAATACCTGGTAATGGCAATAATTAATTTTTAAAAAATGTATGTCAAAAATTGTAACTATCACTTTTAGTCCATGTATAGATAAAAGCACATTTGTGGAGACTTTAATACCTCAAAAAAAAATGAAATGTGCTACTCCAAAACTTGAACCAGGTGGAGGTGGCATAAATGTAGCAAGAGCAATAAAAAAATTGGGTGGAGAAGCAATTGCTATTTATCCTTCGGGAGGATACACAGGAAAATTTTTTAATCATTTAATGGTAAACGAAAATATTACAACAGTTATTATTAATGCCATGAATGAGACTAGAGAAAATATTATTGTATTGGATGAATCAACAAACAATCAATATCGATTTGGGATGCCTGGCACAGAACTAATGACAGTAGAATGGCAACGATGTTTAAAAGCAGTACAAGAAATAACAGATGTGAAGTTTATTATTGCTAGTGGTAGTTTACCTCCTGGTGTACCAACAGATGTTTTTGCACAACTTGCTAAAATTGCAAAAAGTAAAAATGCAAATTTTATTTTGGATACGGCAGGAGAAGCACTAAAACATGCTGTAGAAGAAGGGGTGTATTTATTGAAACCAAATATTAGCGAATTAAGTACGCTTGCTTTTAAAGAAAAAATTTCGATTGAAGAGGCAAAAAGAATTGCTAGAGAAATTATACAAAAAGGAAAATGCGAAATAATAGTGATATCTATTGGGGAAAAAGGAGCCATACTGGTAACAAAAGATTTTACTCAAATAATAAAGCCTCCCGATGTAGAAACGAAAAGTACTGTTGGTGCTGGCGATAGTATGCTTGCAGGAATTGTTTATTATTTATCTATTGGAAAAGGTATTTTAGAAGCTACAAAATTTGGAGTGGCTTGCGGTACTGCTGCTACAATGAATAGTGGAACAGAGTTGTGTAGAAAATCTGATGCTGAATTTCTTTTTAAAATACTTAGCCCTGATTATGAAATATTTTATTAACGCTTTGTTTGAAAAATAATTTACATGACAACAAGCAATATTTATGCATTGATAGGAGAGGAAAATGGAGATTTACTCTCACATACATGCGAAACAATACCAAAGGAATTATTGCATTTACCTTCGCCAACTTTTATAGATGATGTGTTTAGTATAAGTAATCGAAATGCGCAAACACTTTGCAACTTAGCAAAATTATACAATACTGGCAGGCTTGCAGGTACGGGTTACTTATCTATCTTGCCTGTAGACCAAGGCGTAGAACACAGCGCAGGAGCGTCATTTGCTGTCAACCCAATTTATTTTGACCCAGAAAATATTATTAAACTTGCCATAGAAGGCAATTGCAATGCTGTGGCAAGTACGATGGGAGGCTTGGCAATGCTATCAAGAAAGTATGCACACAAAATTCCATTTATTGTAAAGTTAAACCACAACGAACTACTTACTTACCCTAATAAATTTGACCAAATACAATTTGCATCTGTAAAAGATGCATGGAACCTTGGGGCTACTGCTGTGGGCGCTACTATATATTTTGGCTCCGAAGAATCGAGCAGACAAATTGTAGAAGTATCAAAAATATTTGAAGAAGCACATGAATTAGGAATGGCAACTATTTTATGGTGCTATTTAAGAAACAATGCATTTAAAACTATGGATGCAGATTATCATTTATCGGCAGACCTTACTGGGCAAGCCAATTATTTAGGAGTAACCATACAAGCAGATATTATAAAACAAAAATTACCAACAAACAATGGCGGTTACAAATTCTTAAATACCGAGATAGTAAAGTACGGTAAAATGGATGAAAGAATGTATAATAAATTATCAACCCACCATCCAATAGATTTGTGTAGATACCAAGTGGCCAATTGTTTTATGGGCAGGGTTGGCTTAATAAATTCTGGTGGCGAATCGAAAGGTGAATCAGATTTGAAAGAAGCTGTGATAACTGCCATCATCAATAAACGTGCTGGTGGTATGGGACTTATTACTGGCAGAAAAGCTTTTCAAAAGCCAATGGCAGAAGGCATTTCGTTACTTAATGCAGTGCAGGATGTTTATTTGCAAGAGCATATTACTATTGCGTAAAGAAATAAAATATTTTAAATGAAAAAAATAATTATAGGGTTTAGTTTTTTAATTTTATTTTTTTCATGTAAAAAAAAGCTAGAAAAAATACAACCTACTGTTGAAAATATTACAGAATCCGTTTATGCATCGGGCATTGTGAAAAGTAAAAATCAATACAAAGTTTTTTCTACTGTAAATGGTTTGGTTAATGATGTGCTTGTAACGGAAGGAGATATAGTAAAGAAAGGTGAAGTACTCATAAAAATAACAAATACTACAGCGCAATTAAATATAGAAAATGCAAAAATAGCGGCAGATTATAATGCGGTAGATGCAAATGCGGAAAGGCTTAACGAATTACAAATAAATATAAATCTTGCAAAAGCTAGAATGGATGAAGATGCATCTTTACAAAGAAGGCAGCAAAATTTATGGAACGAAAATATTGGTAGCCACAATGAATTGGAGCAACGGCAATTGGCATATAAAAATTCTGCTACTGCATATGAAGCAGCAAAATTGCGTTATACACAAATGCAAAAACAATTTCATTTTCAAGAAAAGCAATCTCAAAAAAATGTAGAAATATATTCTACAATAAAAAATGATTACAATATAAAAAGTAATGCTGATGTAAAAGTGTATAATTTTTTAGTGAAGAAAGGCGAAATGGTGAATACGTTAAGCCCTGTGGCTATTTTAGGCGATATAAAAAACTTTGAAATGGAATTACAAGTAGATGAATATGATATTGCAAAAATAAAAGCAGGGCAGAAGATGGTATTAAATATGGATAGCTACAAAGGGCAAGTATTTGAAGCCATTGTAACAAAAATAAATCCTACAATGAATGAACGTACAAAATCATTTACGATTTATGCAGATTTTGTAAGCCTACCCAATAATCTTTTCCCTAACCTTAGTTGCGAAGCAAATATTGTAATTACAGAAAAAGAAAAAACATTAACAATACCAAGAAATTATTTGATTACTGGCGATTATGTATTGCTTGCTAATAAAGAAAAACGGAAGGTAACTGTAGGACTAAAAGATTATCAAAAAGTAGAAATTATAACTGGCTTAAATACCAGTGAATTTATTGTAAAGCCTGATTAATGAATAATAAACTTATTATAAATATTGCTTTAGCTCTTTTATCGGCTAGGTGGAGGCAAACCTTAATTGCAGCCATAGGCGTAACTTTTGGCATTGCAATGTTTATTGCTTTATTAAGTTTTATGACAGGGTTAAATGATTTGCTAGACTCACTTATTATTAACCGCACACCGCATATACGCTTATATAACGACATAAAGCCGAGCAAAACACAACCAATAAATTCTACTGTATTATATAAAAATAATTATAATTTTATAAGTTCTGTAAAGGCTAATAGTAGTAGGCAAGCCATTTATAATAGTGCAGCTATTTTTGATGCACTAAAAAAAGACGAAAGAGTTTTAGGTATTTCGCCAAAAGCCATTGCCCCTGTTTTTTTTAATGATGTGTCTATAGATATTGCGGGGGTAATAAATGGTATTGATGCCGAAAATGAAGGTAAACTTTTTCATTTGAATGATTATATAATTGAAGGGTCATCTGCAGATATTGATAAGCAAGCTAACAGTATTATTTTAGGAAAAGGATTGGCAGAACAATTGATGGCAAATATTGGTGACAGGGTACAAGTAGCTTCAGTAAATGGAGAAAGGTTTCCACTTAAAGTTGTTGGGTATTTTCAATCTGGTGTGGCAGTAATTGATAAAACACAAAGCTATGCTTCTATTGCTACGATTCAAAAATTGATGGGCAAGCCAAATAATTACATTACCGATATTCAAATAAAATTAAAAAATTTAAATACTGCACCTGCTTTGGCAAAGGAATATGCTACCTTATTTAATGTAGATGCAGAAGATATTCAAACTGCTAATTCTCAATTTCAAACAGGTAGTTCGGTAAGAACTGTAATTTCATATTCTGTAGGTATAGTGCTATTGATAGTAGCTGGCTTCGGCATTTTTAATATTTTAAATATGATGATTTACGAAAAAATGGAAAGCATTGCTATTTTAAAAGCTATTGGTTTTGCTGGTAAAGATGTGAGAAAAATTTTTTTAACTATTGCAATGAGCATTGGTTTTGTTGGCGGCTTAGCTGGCTTGCTATTGGGTTTTGCATTGTCATCAATTATTGATCAAATTCCGTTTGTAACGGCTTCATTGCCTACTGTAAAAACCTATCCTATTCGCTACGATCCATTATTTTATTTAATTGGTATAGTCTTTTCTTTAATCACCACTTACTTTGCAGGTTGGTTTCCATCACTAAAAGCAAGCAAGGTAGATCCTGTAATAATTATAAGAGGTAAATAATATGAGCGATACTATTTTAGAAGCAAAAAATATTAATAAAGACTTTCACGACCCAATAACAACAAGAGTTTTGAGCAATATCAATTTCTTAGTTAAAAAAGGAGAGTTTGTTTCAGTAATAGGAAAATCTGGCTGTGGTAAATCTACATTACTATATATACTATCTACAATGGATACAGATTATGAAGGAGAGTTATTTATAGATAATGAAATTATGGGTAATAAAAATGAAAAACAATTAGCCAAAATTAGGAATGAAAAAATTGGTTTTGTATTTCAGTTCCATTATTTGTTAAAAGAATTTTCTGTTTTAAAAAATGTAATGTTACCTGGTTTACAATTAAGAAAATATACAGAAAAAGAAGTTGAGGCAAGAGCTATGGAAAAATTAAAAATATTAGGTATAGATAAATTAGCTTTAAAAAATGCCAATAAATTGTCGGGTGGCGAAAAACAAAGAGTTGCTATTGCAAGAGCATTAATAAACGACCCATTAATAATAATGGGAGATGAACCCACAGGAAATTTAGATAATAAAAATAGTGAAATTGTTTTTGAAATATTTAAACATTTGGCAGAGGAATTAAAGCAAACATTGTTTATTGTAACACACGATAATAGTTTTGCTAAAAGAACACATCGTATTATAGAAATGGAAGATGGGCTTATAATATAAAAATGAAATTATGAAACATAAAAATTATTTCATTACAAAAGCCTCTGGCATACAAGAAGCATTTTCTTCCGAAAAGTTACGACATTCGCTAACTAAATCTGGTGCAAATGAAGCAACGATAAATAATATTTTATCTGAAATTGAATCAACTTTATATGATGGTATTTCTACAAAAAAAATATATCAAGCAGCTTTTAATATGCTAAAGAGAGCTAATAGAAGCCATGCAGGGCGTTATAATTTAAAAAGAGCCATTATGAGTTTAGGGCCATCTGGGTTTCCGTTTGAAAAATACATAGCCGCTATTTTTGAATGGCAAGGTTACAAAACACAAACTCAACTTTTTTTGCAAGGTGCATGTGTAACACACGAAATAGATATACTTGCTGAGAATGCTACCGAATTTTTATTGATAGAATGCAAATACCATAATAGTGTAGGAATTGTTAGCGATGTAAAAATACCTTTGTACATTTATTCACGATACCAAGATGTATTAAAAAATTGGAGTAAAACATCTACCACAAAACCGCTCAATTGCTGTTTGGTTACCAATACAAAATTTTCGAGCGATGCTCTAAAATATAGTAACTGTATTGGCATAAAATTGCAAGGCTGGGATTATCCTCCAAAAAAAAGTTTGAGTAACCTAATAGACAAATCAGGACTTTACCCCATTACATGTCTTACTACGCTTACCAATAAAGAAAATGAAAATTTGCTAGCTGCGAGTGTTGTATTGTGTTCTTCACTTTTACAAAATGAATTATTACTGAGCAATGTTGGTATTGTACAAAGCAGAATGGCAAGAGTAATGTCAGAAATAAAATCGCTTTGTAAAAACTAAAAAAAATGAGACAGAATATAAATTCATCCCCACTTTAAATAAGTACCCAATGAAAACAAACATAAAAATGGGAAAGTGTATAATTCAATCAAATGACATAATGCACAATCATTCCTGCTTGTAAGCATAGCTCTCCACAATAATTTTTACTGTTCATTGTCTTATTGCTGATATCCATCATCAAAATATGTGAGTATCATCATTTTCTTATGTTCTATTACACAATAGCTTGCACTTATTCATTAACAAATAAAATATTTTTTATGAATAATAAAAATAAAATACTAACAGCAGCATCTGTTGGTTTGGCGGCAGGTTCGCTATTGGGTGTACTTTTTGCACCCGCAAAAGGAAAAGAAACTAGAAAAAAAATTAAAGATACAAGTAAGAAAATATCAGGTGGCGTAAAAGCAACCATTAATAAGGGCAAAGAAAAATTGACATCTTTAAATGGGGGAAATAAAAATGCTACTATCGATAGTGTAGAGCCGTTGGGCTAAACAACAGTAGCCACCTGAAAAGTAAGAAAATGGAAAAAATATTTGCCAAAGTAGAGGATTTAGCTACTACCTTAAAAGAATATGCTGATAGCAGTATGGAAGCAGTGAAACTACAAGTAGCTGAAAAAAGTTCCGCTATAATGGCAAATGTAATAGCAGCTATTGTGGTAGCACTAGTATTTTTTTTCTTTATCATTTTTGGAAGCGTGGCTTTGGCTGTGGGTTTGGGCATATGGACTGGAAAAATGTGGCTTGGGTTTTTGATAGTAGCTTTTTTATATTTAATAGTAGGAGTAATGGTATGGAAAGCAAGGGTAAAATTTATTCAGTTTCCAATGATGAATTCTTTTATAGCACAATTATTCAACAATGAGCATGGAAAAGATTAAAAATATGCAGCAACTTCAATCTAAAAAGAAAGAAATAGAGATGCAACAAAAAGCATTGTTGGAAAAAATACGCAACAATTGGATACAAATAAAAGATGGTTTAAGGCCTGCTAATATTACCAAAGAAGCTTTTGGTAAAATGATAGAACCAAAGCCAGTAGAACCTTCTTACACCGAAAGTGCATTGAAAAATAGCTTTACATATGTAGTAGCTTTACTAGCAGAAAAATTTGCCGATAAGGCTATCGAGAAAGTAAGAAAGGTATTTAAAAAGTAATGTCATTAAGTTAAGAAACGAATCTGTCAGACTGAGACACTCATAAAAAAGTTTTTAAGATCTTTGTAAATGACATTTAAGAATAGTTTTCCGCAGCTTCGCTGCAAAAAATACGGTTTGCCACAAAGGCGCAAAGGCACGAAGTAGAAAAAATGCTACGCATTTTTCCTTAGTGCCTTCGAGACTTTGTGGCTAAAATTAATTTTTGTAAAAAAATATTAATTAGCTTTTTAGTAAACATGTCATTAGCAGCTTGTCGAAACGGAATTTGTATATAATTTTTATTGCACAGACTTCGACAAGCTCAGTCTGACAACCCATAACTTAACGACTTTGATTTAAAAAATAATTTCGCAAACAAAATAAATAGCACAACATGTCTTTTCATTTTGAAAAATATGCAGCAAAAGCCAATGAGTTTGTAAACCTAGTGGCAGAAGATTTAAAAGTGCCTAAAGAAAAAGCGGGCAGAATTATTAGAGCTGTTTTACACGCATTGCGCAATAGAATAAGTCATGAAGAATCTTTTCAATTAATAGCACAATTGCCCATGGCCCTAAAGGGCGTATATGTAGATGGTTGGAAATTTGATAAAGATTATAAACGCATTGCCCATGTGAAAGATTTTTTGGATGAAGTGCGGTATGAAGATGGAGAACTAGCAGGATATAATTTTGGTAATGATGAAAAAGCCAAACATGCTGTTATTGCTGTGTTTAAAGCGTTAAGTTATTTTGTATCGGAAGTAGAAATGGAGGATATAATGGCAACTTTGCCTAAAGAGCTAAAAATGCTTATTAAAAAAGATGTTGTTGGGAATAGAGTTGTTTTTTAAAGAGATATGAAGATGGTCATATTGATATAGAGGCATTGTAAATAGAAAACTATGAAAATAAAATACCCTCTTGAATATGTTCATACTTCATCTATAGATGAAATTGTACAATCATTTCAAACAAATGCTGAAAAAGGTATCAGCCAATCTGAAGCAGAAAGTCGTGTAAAACAATTTGGGCTAAATGTATATGCAGCCCAAAAACAAAAGTCTCTATGGTTAATGTTGCTGCTGCAATTTAAAAGCCCCATTGTTTATTTGTTATTGTTTGCAGCAGCAGTTTCTATTTATTTTGAAAATTATATCGAGGCTATTGCCATTGGCGTAGTTATTTTTGTAAATGCCTTAATAGGTTTTTTTATGGAGTTACAAGCCCGTAGCTCTATGAATGCATTAAAGGAAATGGATGTTATACTTTGCAAAGTTATACGTGATGGAAAAACGCTGCACATTCCTTCTGAAAAAATTACTGTTGGGGATTTAATTTTTTTAGAAGCAGGCGATATTATACCTGGCGATGCACATTTGGTAGAAACAAATCAATTGCAATGCGATGAATCATCGCTTACAGGAGAATCGCTTCCTACAGAAAAAAATATTGAAAAACTGCCCAAAGAAACTGCCCTTGGCGACCAATTGAATATGGTTTTTAAAGGCACGTCGGTAATGAATGGTAATGGAAAAGCAGTGATAACTGGTATTGCAGAAAATACACAACTAGGTACCATTACCTCTTTGGTAGATAGCCATAAAGAAACTGAAACACCCCTCGAAAAAAAGATAGCTGCATTAAGTATAAAACTTATTTGGATAACATTAATTATGACATCCATTTTTGCTGTAACAGGATTTATACAGGGAAAACATTGGGCATTAATTTTAGAAACGTCTATTGCATTGTCCGTAGCGGCATTTCCGGAAGGCTTGCCAATAGTATCTACCGTGGCATTGGCGTATGGCATGTTGCTGATGGCAAAACGAAATGCTATTGTTAAAAAATTATCTGCTGTAGAAACACTTGGCAGCACCAATATAATTTTAACCGATAAAACTGGGACATTAACAGAGAATAAAATTTATGTAGATACCTTTTCTTTTCCCGAAGAAAATAGTAAAGTGAACATAGAAAATAATGCATTAAAATATGGTGAAGGTAGCATTGAAAAGAGTAAAAACAATATCGAAAAATTAATATTAATAGGTGCGTTGTGCAATAATGCTGCGCCAAAACATGAAGAGGATAAAAAGAAATTGATCGGAGACCCAATAGAAATTGCATTGATACATGTAGCAGATGCATCGGGCA
>JAYTGY010000005.1:0-1817 GCA_043733065.1 Ferruginibacter sp. | reverse complement strand
CGTGGGTTTTTATTCGTCGTTTTTTGCTCTATAGAAATCACCGGCGAAAGCCCCGTTATTTTATCTACATCGGGCCGCTCCATATCTCCCACAAACTGCCTTGCATACGCCGAAAAACTTTCCATATACCTCCGTTGCCCTTCGTTGTAAATCGTATCAAACGCAAGACTACTCTTACCGCTGCCACTCACACCCGTAAACACCACCAACTTATTTTTCGGAATCTTTATATCAATATTTTTGAGGTTGTGCTCCCTAGCACCAAACACTTCTATCATATCTTCCTGTACTTCTTGTATTGCATCCACCACTGCAGGGGCAGTTTTTTGTGCTTTTTTTGTAGCCATATTTTTCCTTACTTGCTTCAAAGATACGAGATAATTGAAGGATGTGTTTGGGTGGTTTTCAGTTGGTAAAATGCAGTTTGCAATTGGCAAAATAAAAATCGTGAATTAGAAAATGTATTTCTAAAACGTGTAGCGTTCACAAGTCCCCCTTCGGGGGATTTAGGGGGCTTTATGTCTTGTTTTTTGCAGCATGAGCCACATAACATTTTTCAACTTCAGTTTCCCGCTATCCATTCCAATAGTCTCGTTCCTCGTCTATTTCCATTCCTATCGGGGCTATGCTGAACATTGGTAATTCTATTTGGCTTTTATTGTGCAATAGATAGAAGCGGATAATTGACATTTATTTTTGGCTAATAAGTTTGGTTTCATAATTTTTATATTGAGAGTATAAGGAATTAAAAAATAACTACACAGTATTTTTTATTTACCTGTTTTTGAAGGCGGAGTTTCAGAAGAAATAATTCTTTCAAAATAATGTCGGGAAAGTATTTTTTCATTCTCTGCATCTATTATTTCAAATTCAAAATCTTCTCCATTTGTATTATATACATTATAAAGTAGCGGATAATATTTAGACATTATAAATATGTGAGCACCTTTCCTCATTGCTTTTGTACTCACACTATATGTATTACTGTCTATGGGTATCCGAACGTCATCGAGCAAACCATACCCACCTTCACCCTTTAAGCAAGATTCGAAGTTGTCATGTTTATATAACTTTATTGCTTTTCCCCGATAAGTAAATTTTGCATAACCAATTGCTGCTTCATCCAAAAAAACTTTTTCTATTTTTTCTGTTGCGAAAGAATGGTACAGCTCTTCTCTATTGGGAATTTTGCCATTATACATTTTTGCCTGATAACCAAATGCACCAACCAACCCTTTAAGCGTATAGTCATTAATTAGATAACTATAGTAACTACCATAACTAAGCAAACTTATAGAACCATAATGTTCTCCATCATAATTATGATAATAGAGTCGATATGTATAATCAAAATCTTTATTTGAAAAAAAATGGATATTCGTATTTTTATGATTAAGCATGAGTGTTCCTTTACCAATAGAAAAAGATGCTATCGATTTCAAAAAACAAAATAGTGTAACTACAATAAGTGGCGAAAGTAATAAATGCCTTTTCCAAATTTTGTTTTTTTTATATAAAAGTATTATCAAAATAATAAACCAAGCAACACCAACAATTAAAATTATGGCATCAAAAAACTTACTACCAAAAATAGGTAAGAATGCAAAAAGATAAAACAAGCAAAGTGTTATATTAGAAGCTATTTTCATAAAAATTATTATGCAAAAATACTTAATTTTCGTAGCCTTTCCATCTCCACTAGGCAGATTTGAGGCGCAGCTAAAGTGCGTTAGCAATCAGTTTTGCAAATTATAAAAGAGGTTTATGCAAATCACATATACCCTTCCGCACATATCCATACTGCATATGTGCGCATG
>JAYTGY010000004.1:0-5054 GCA_043733065.1 Ferruginibacter sp. | reverse complement strand
CGAGTGAGTTGTTTTACACTTAGCTTGCTGCTACAAAACACCACCACTTTTTTAAAGTTTTTTGTTTTTAGTAAATGTACAATCAGCGGAATTTTTTGTGTGTCGTACACCACAAATGCAAACTGTTTTATTTTTTCTGCAGGCTTGCTTATAGATATGCTTACTTCTTCTGGATTGTGCAAAATTGTTTTTGCAAGACTGCGAATTTTTGGTGGCATGGTTGCAGAAAACAACAAATTTTGCCTTTGCTTTGGTAAGTGCTGTATGATAAAATCAATATCATCATAAAAACCCATGTCTAACATTCTATCGGCTTCGTCTAGCACCAAATATTTTAGGTTATCCAATTTTACATAGCCCATTTTTATATGGCTCATCATTTTGCCTGGTGTGCACACTACAAAATCTGCGCCCATGGTTAGTGCCTTTTTTTCTTGTACAAATGCATTACCATCGCCACCGCCATAAATTGGTATGGAGCTTATAGAGGTAAAGTAAGAAAGCCCTTCTAAATGCTGTGCTATTTGTATGGCTAATTCTCTTGTAGGTACAATTACCATTGCGGTAATACTATGTGGGTCGTGTACTTCGCCAAGCATTCTATGTATTAAAGGTAATAAAAATGCGGCGGTTTTTCCTGTACCCGTTTGGGCAGATGCTATAATGTCTTTGCCTGCAAGTATATGTGGTATTACTTGTTCTTGTACGGGTGTAGCGGTGTCGTAGTTAGATGCTTCTATGCCTTCTTGTAAGCGTGCATCAAAATTAAATTCTGTAAATTTCAAAAGTTTTTTGTTGTAAAGATAAGTAATTCTGAGTGGGTGGGTTTTTGGGTGCGGTTTAAGGTTAATTTGCCTATACTTTTTTTTGCCGAGAAGACGGGGAAGATATTTTGCTCCTCCAAAGGCGGACAGATCCGCAAAATTGGTTTAGCCACGAAGACGCTAAGGCACAAAGAGAAAAACTTCGTTTTTGTTTTTTGCTTCGCAAAGTTTATACGCCGAGAACCTGCCTGCCGGCAAAGGCAGGGACGGAATGACGTTTTTTATTTACTGGCTTTTTGTAATTCTAAGTCGGAAAGAATATTTTGGTCCTTCTTCGGCGGAGAGGTTCGCTAATTTGTTGAAAGAAGGCTGTAAGATGATTTTTATTGTAGCTTTTTGAATTGCCCCGACCTTCAGGTCGGGGATAAATAATTTTTAAACTTAAAGGCACTTTAGTGCCAAATACAATTTTTAAAAAGTAGTTAATAAATAATGTGGGTAATGTTCAGCAAAGAAAAAATGCTGAGCATAGCCCCGGTAGAAGCGAAAATGTTTTTTTTGAGGAACGAAAAAAAAATATTGTAGCGAATAACGGGAAACCAATGTTGATTTATAAATATTGCTCATGCTCCAAATCAAATAAAAAAATTATTTCTTGGTAACTGTACCCGAACTGTTTTCTGTTTTTGCAACATCGGTTGCGCCGCCTGTGTATGTAATATCGCCACTACTATTTGCTTTTGCATTTATTTTTACACTTGCAAAAACATCTATAGTAGCACTGCTGCTTGCCTCTGCAGTAACCGTTTCGGCAAGTAATTTATTTAGCTCTACCGATGCGCTACTATTGGCATCTACTTCTACTTCTTTTGTACGACCAGATGCGGTAATATCTGCACTGCTGCTTGCATTTACGCTAACAGATGGTGCATCTAATTGCAAATCTATTTTTGCAGAACTGCTGGCTTCTATATTTATTTTAGATGTAGATGTGATGGTATTTTTTCCAACTATTTCTGCAGATGCAGCCGCTACAAATCCATCAAACTGTGGGGCTATAATGTGTACTTTTATTGTAGCATGATTTCTGATAGAAACATTTTTTAATCTAATTTTCAATTCATTTCCTTCCACTTTTGTTTCAATATATTTTATCAAATTATCATCGGCTTCTACCACTACTTCTGTTTGCGGGCCTTGCTGCACATCTACATTTATAGAAGTTGATACGTTTACTTTTGTAAATGCTGAAACGTTTCTTGTTTCGGTAATAATGTTTCCACTTCCTCTTTTTCCTCTATAGCAAGATGTAGCTAAAATAATAATGCTAATAAATAAAATGTATTTCTTCATAATGTATGTTTTATAAATGATTATTCGTAACGCAACGCCACAATAGGATCTAACTTACTCGCTTTTACGGCTGGTATTAATCCTGCCAGCAAACCAACAGCAGTGCACACTACAACAGCAATAGCAATCCACATCCAAGGCACTACAAAACCTGTTTTAAAAAATATGCCTACAAGGTTTCCAACCAATACACCAGTTATTATTCCTGCTACTGCGCCCATAAGGCTTATCAAAACACTTTCAAATAAAAATTGAGATCGTATATCTTTTCGTGTACTGCCCAGTGCTTTTGATAAACCAATTTCTTTTGTGCGTTCGTTTACGGCCACGAGCATAATATTCATGAGGCCAATAGCGGCTCCTATTAAAGTAATGAATGCAATACCAATTGTTCCTTTTTCTAAAAACCCAAGATTAGTTAATAATGATTTTGCTATGCTATCACTTTTATCTATAAAAAAATTTTCATCATCAGTAACAGCTAATTTTCTTATCGGCCTAAACGTAGCAGTGGCTTCGCCTACAGCCAAATCTATTAGCTTTAAATCGTTGACCATTACTGCCAATGCGTACGACGATGTTTGTGTAGCATATTGCCTTCTAATATTATTTACGGTTGTAATTACAACACGACTCGTATTAAAAAATGCACTGCTGCTTTTTTCTTCTAACACGGCTATAACTCTGTAAGGAATATGATCTACACTTATTACAGCATCTATAGCCTTTGCATTATTATCTGGAAATAATTTTTGTGCCACCCCACTTCCTATTGCGCATACATTGCGTCCTGCATTTACTTCACTAGGCATAAAATTTCTTCCGTACGCAATTTTAAAACCATTGAGTTCTAAATAATTTTCATCGCCGCCTGTTACGGTTACATCAGGATTTGTTTTTTTCTTTGCATTATTTACCACAATATTATTTGCTCCACGCAATGCAATGCCAACTTTTGTACCAGGAAAAATATATCGGTCTTTAAATATTCTTGCCTCATCATAACTTATAGGAATACCGGTATTCGATTTTTTTTCTTTTACCCCAGCTTTAGTTTTTTGTGTATTGGATCTTCGTCCACCACCAAAATTTAGATTACGCTCCTTGAATCTTATACCAAAAGAATTGGCACCCATGCTCGTAAAACTTGTGGTAAGCCCAAGGCTAGCTGCTTTAATGGCTGTAATAATAAGTATGAGTGCAAAAATACCCAACGCCATTATGGTTATCGTAATGGCAGTACGAAGCTTATTGCCTTTTACATTTTTCCAAGAAAGTGCTAGTGAGTTTCTGTAAGTCATTATATTTTTATTAGTATAAAGATAATGTGTACTCACAAAATAAAGCAAAGAAGATTTTATGAACGGTAGTTGTAGCAGTTGACTGGCGCAATAATTCAATCTGTAAACTATTTAATGATGCGCCCACCCCACCACAAACTCAGGGTAAATACCAATAGCCAAAATAAGGATAGCAGTTATAACCAACACTACTTTAAATGTAGTAGTAATCTCATTTTCATCAACTACATTATCCGTAGCATCTTTAAAATACATGGCTTGTATAACTCGGAAATAATAATACGCACTTATTGCTGCAAATAAAACCGCCACAATTACCAACCAAAATTTATGGCCATTTTCTACAGCCCCCATTAGCATAAAAAACTTACTTTGAAAACCTGCAGTAAGCGGAATACCCGTAAGCGATAATAAAAATATGGTAGCACACAATGCAAGCAATGGATTTGTTTTTCCCAAACCATTAAAACCTTCAATGGTATAATCTTTCATTTTTATAAGCACCGCAAATATGCCAATTGTAGCAAGACAATATGCAGCCGTGTAAATAATTAAACCGTCATTAGCTTTTTCATTTAAAGAAAAAACTGCAAACATCATAAAGCCTGCTTGTGCAATACTTGAGTATGCCAACATCCGTTTTACACTTTGTTGAAACACGGCAGTAACATTACCAATAAGTAAAGTGGCAATTGTAATAAACACAATTAAATTTTGCCATTGCCCTTGTACTCTTCCAAATGCAGTTGCAAACAAACGTACGAATGCAAAGAACCCTGCTACTTTTACAATCGTACTCATAAATGATGTAAATACGGTTGGTGCACCATCATACACATCTGGTGTCCAAAAATGAAATGGCGCTGCCGATACTTTAAATGATAATGCAATTACTAAAAATACCAAACCCACTGCAATCATTGGTGGCATTGCACCTTCGGCCATTTGCAAGTTGCCAATATAAAATGAGCCATTGGCATTGCCGCCATAAATAAATGCAATACCCATCAATAAAATTCCTGTAGAAAAAGCGCCCATCAAAAAATATTTCAAAGAAGCTTCATTACTTTTTAAATTTCGTTTATCACTCCCCGTGAGTATGTACAAAGGAATGCTCATTATTTCTATTCCTAAAAACAACATCAACAAAGTATTGAAACTTGCTAAAATACTTACCCCACACAACACAAAAAATATCAGTGCAAAATATTCACCCACATGCTCTCCTACTTTTTCTATATCGCTTGCATTGAGTAAAAAATAAATAATAGTGCATAAAAAAACAATGGCCAAAAATGCAAGACTATAACTGTCCACATGGAGCATTTCTTTAGTATCAATATTTATTTGCAAAATTTTGGTGGCATTAAAAACATTTAGCTCCAATGCATTTACAATAAATAAAAGTATAGCACCTGCTATTGCAAAATATTTTGGCGTGGTTTTACTTTTAATAAACACACCCGAAAACATCATGATAATTCCCCAAATTGCCGATATAATAATTGCGTTCATATTCTTTTTAGACTTGAGATATTAGACATAAGGCACAAGACAAAAACTCGTGCATGAAATCAATTTCTCTATTTTATTTAAACTCTATTTTTTCTTTTTTTACGAGCCAATATCCTTGATT
>JAYTGY010000003.1:0-9524 GCA_043733065.1 Ferruginibacter sp. | reverse complement strand
TTCTTCCATTTTTTTCTTACTAATTAAAACTAATGCTGCTGCTCCATCATTCATGGTGCTTGCATTGGCTGCTGTAACGGTACCATCTTTTACAAATGCACCTTTCAATCCAGCTATCTTATCAAATTTTACATTAAAGGGTTCTTCATCTTTTGAAAAGATAATTGGATCACCTTTTTTTTGTGGAATGGTTACTGGTACTATTTCATTTTCAAATCTTCCTTCATTTGTAGCAGCTTGTGAGCGCTTGTAGCTTTCTATAGCAAATGCATCTTGATCTTCTCTACTTACACCGCAAGTAGTTGCACAAAGTTCAGCAGCATTGCCCATGGCTTTTCCATCATACACATCTGTAAGGCCATCTTTTGCCAAACCATCTATCATGGTTACGTTGCCATATTTATTTCCCCATCGCATATTTTCTGTGTAAAAAGGTACGTTGCTCATGCTTTCCATACCACCAGCTATTACAATATCGGCATCGCCAAGCATAATACTTTGTGCGGCTTGCGCTATGGCTTTCATACCACTAGCACATACTTTATTTATGGTAGTACAATTTACTTCGTTTGGAAGACCTGCAAATTTGGCTGCTTGTCTGGCGGGTGCCTGCCCAAGGTTTGCTTGTATTACAGAACCCATCAACACATCGTTCACTAAAGCTGCATCCACACCTGCTTTTTCTAAAGCACCTTTTATGGCTGCTGCTCCCAATTGAGTAGCGGTCATATCTTTAAGCGAACCACCAAAACTTCCTATTGCAGTGCGCACTGCAGATAATATATATACCTCTTGCATAAATGATTTTTTTTAAAAGGCAAATGTACAATAATAAATGAGTGTTTTTTTTAAACTAATTTTTTGTTTTTACATCTTTGGAACAGATATTGCATTTGTAAATTTTTACCTTTTATTCACCCATATTTTTTTGTATGAAGCTTTTTTTTCGCCTAACTGTTTTTACTATGGCATTTGTAAGTTTAATGATTGACAATGTAAAAGCAACCAATATTGTGGATGAACATAAAACGATGTTTACGTTTAACCCAACCATCAGCCCTGCACCAACATTTGTTATTCCTTTTACTCCTATTATTAACCCAACCATTTCTATAAAGGATGCATTGAAAGAATTTAAAAATACAAGCCGTAGTGAAAGAAAGGAAAGAATAAAAGCAGTAAAGGCAGCTTTGAAAGACTACAAACTACAAAAGAAAAATAATAATGACCCAAATACAAATCAACTGTTGATGGTAATTCTTGCTATACTACTTCCACCTTTGGCTGTTTATTTACACGAAGGAGAAACGAATACTAAATTTTGGATTTCTCTTATACTTACATTGCTGGTAATTTTCAGTTTTTTCTTGCGGATAATTCCTGTACTATATTCATTGCTTGTTGTGCTAGATGTAATATAAATTAATTTGTTTCGACAGGGTTTTCGCAGCATTTACTACAATGTATTATAAACTTTGTATGAAACCCCAACGTAGAAAAGAACCATAAATTATTGTACTCGCCAACCGAATGGCTATATTGTTTTATTGTTCATTGATAAGTATTTTTATTGTCCGAGCAAAGAAGCAGCAATGGTCAACATCGTTGTGTCACTCTCTTCATCTGCATACCATTTTTCATCTTTTATTATGCATTAGATTATGTAATAGTTTATGCAATACTTTGTATCGGCGGGGTTTTCACAAAGGTTAGAGATGACATCTTTTAAAAAGATGCCATCGCTTTTTACGACCTTATCCTCGGATCAATAACCGTATAAATAAAGTCTGCCAAAATATTAATAAATATAAAAATGATGGCACTCAATAAAACCGACCCCATCACTACAGGATAATCTAATTTTTCTAAAGCATTTACGGTTATTTTTCCAAGGCCTTTCCAGCCAAAAATATATTCTACAAAAAAAGCACCTGCTAATAATTCGGCAAACCAACCAGTGATGGCTGTTACTACTGGGTTTAGCGCATTACGCAATGCATGTTTAAAAATAACCGAATTTTTTGATAAGCCTTTGGCATATGCGGTACGAATAAAATCTTGTTGCAATACATCGAGCATAGAGCTTCTGGTGAGCTGTGCAATAACCGCCATTGGCCTTATGCCAAGCGTAAATGCAGGCAGGATAAGGTTTTTGAGCATTAAGTATCTTTCGCCAGTCACTTCATCTATTTCAAATAAGCTACCTGTAATATTTAAACCAGTGTATGAATGCAATAAATACCCAAACACATATGCCACAATTATTGCAATAAAAAATGATGGTGCAGATATGCCAGCAATGCTTCCTACAATGGCTGTTGTATCTATCCAAGTATCTTTTTTTACTGCAGCTAGTACGCCTAAAAAAATACCAACAATACATGCAAATATCATAGCAGTTAATGATAAGATAATTGTTGCCGGTAATGCTTCCATTAAAACAGTTGTCGTATCTTTTTTTGTTTGATAACTTTTGCGGAGATAAGGAACTTTAATGGCAAGTTTGGTTTCGCCTCCAATAAAAAATCCTTTTAATTCTTTTTTTGCAATATCATCTTTTGTGTGAAATGCTATGGGAGAAATATCGTTTGCATACAACAAAAATTGTTTCCATTTGGGTAGATCGAGGTACAAATCTTTACGAATATTATCCATCGTTTTTTTATCGCCTGTTTGCCCAACGATTAGCCTTGCAGGATCTCCAAAACCCTGAAACATAACAAACACAAGTGCTACCACGCCTGGCAACACTGTTAATGATATGAGGCTTTTTTTTAAGAGTGCGTTCAAGGGCTAAAAATTATGGTTTATTATGCTATATTTTTTTAATTCACTTCGTGAAATTTATCGCCACCAATGGCACGAATCAACACGAATAAAAGACATTAAATTAGGGAAGTCAAGCTTTTAAAGCTTGACTTCCCTATGGGATAAAACTATAAAATAGTTTTAAACGCCGTCCAGCTCCATTTTCGTTTTACCACTGGTCCATTCATTAAATACAAAGTTGGGTTTACCCTTGCTACTGTTTTAAGTACAACAGCATCGCAAGTAAGAAATTGCAAGGTTGGTAAAACCGATTCCATACTTTTAATTGTACTAAAATGTTCTTTTATTTTTTTTATTTGAGATGTAACTACAAATATTTTTTTATTTTCTGAATGTAGTTTATCCAATATCACTGCATCGCCATCCCAATTTTTTGGATAACCATCTAAATCTTTTATGTACAACAAATAATATTCTCCAGTTGTATTAAGAATAGCTTCAGTGCTATCGTTTCCGCTTTCTGTACTCAAAGAAAAATCGTTTATGATGGGAATATTGTTGCTTCCTTTTTCAACAAGCGTTTGTTTTCTGTCAACAAATTTCCATGTACTATCAGCAGATGATTTAAATTCTTTTTGCACACCTTCTTTTTCATAAATAAAACTGTATTCGTATTTATCTTGAATAGCATTGGCTGGAACTTTACGCAATTCCAAAATATTATTGCCAGGTTTGTAAGGCAAGCAATCTACTAATGGTAAATTTCTAAGCACATGCCATTGCAAAAATAATGTTAGCGCAGTTGCAAGAACAATTATAGAAGTATTGATAAATGGTTTTGCAATTGGCGTAATATATTTTAGGTTAAATAAAATAAAAATAACCAACAGAAATAAAATAATATCTTTTGTAAATGTTTGTATTGGTGTAAGAGGAATACAATCTCCAAAACAACCACAAGCACGTATTTTGCCACTAAATAAAACATACGATGTAAGAAATGTAAAAAACAACATTAGCAACAATAATATCCAAGTAGTAAATTTCTTTTTCCAACCTACGAGTAAAGCCACACCCACAAATACTTCTAGCGTAATCATAATAACGGAAAAAGCTAAAGCATATTCATCAAAAGCTTTCATAAGGCTGGGCAAAAAACCACTATTGCTCCATGCTTCAAAAAACTCTTGCATTTTATATGCTAATCCTTTTGGGTCTATGGCTTTTACCAATCCAGAAAAAATAAACAACGAGCCAGTGAGTATTCTCGCTATTGTAACTGCAATTTTCATGTTGTATAATTATATTTTAATGTTTCTCCTCTCCTATTAAAATTAAAGCAAAAATGGCATAATTAAGTATATCATAAAAATTTGCATCCATGCCTTCGCTCACTATTGTTGCACCTTCGTTTGCTATAATTTGTTTTATACGCAATACTTTTGCAAGCGATAAGTCCACAAAACTTTCTTGGCTCATTTCTCTCCAGGCCTCGCCATAGTCGTGGTTTTTATCTTGCATCAATTTTTTGGCTGCGGTTACTTTCCTATCATAAATTTCCATTACAATAGCCGTATCCAATTCCTCGGGTAAATCATTATTTATTTCTAGTTGTATCAACCCTATAATGGCATAATTTACAATACCCGTAAATTCACTTCGTATATCATCACCAATTTTTTGTACCAACCCATTTTGTATATTGCGTATGCGCTTAACCTTTATATAAATTTGATCTGCTACAGAGAGTGTTCTATAAACTCGCCACGATGTGCCGTAGTCTATAGTCTTTTTTAAAAAAATTTCTCTACAAGTATGTATTACGCTATCGTATTGGGCTAAGGTATTTGTCATGCTTATTTTTTCTTTACCGCTTTTTTAATTGGCGTTTTAGGTTTTATCATTTCTTTTGATGTTACAGTTTTCTTAGCAGGACTTTTTGTTCCTTTGGTTGAAGAAGTCACTGTCGCAGCAGCTTCCACAGCTTTCTGTTCTATCATTTGCTTTCTCATTTCGGCTGCTGCTTTAGGGTCTGCTTTTTGCAAACTATCTAAATACTTCTTTTGTAACACTTTCATTTTCTTTTCTTGTATGGCATTATCAGCTGCTACTTGTGCTTTGTTGAGTACAGATAATACTTCTACCTCAAAAATTAAATTTGCATTTGCAGGAATTTCGCCACCTGCACCTCTTACGCCATATGCCAATGTAGATGGAATATACATCACTGCCTTTGTTCCTTTTTGCATCATAAGCAATGCATCTGTCATGCCGGGTATTACGCCACTACCAAGGCTCCTATCCTCTGTTAGGTTTACTAAAAGTGGATCTGTATGACCTTTAGAATTGTCCATATTTGTATCGAAAATATTTCCATCTAATGTTTTTCCTTTGTATTTTATTTTTACAAATTTTGTATTATCCAATTTTGATCCTATACCTGGTTTTGTTATTTGTACATATGTTCCTTTTGGAGATTTTGTAGCAGTTATTTTATTGGTAGATACATAATCAGTTAATATTTTATCGTCAATAATAATTTGAGCTGCTTCTTTTTCTTTTGCTATGGCTTCTTGTTTTGCCATATTTTCTTTTTGCACTTTCTCTGCTTCCTCTTTTGTTTTAAAAACGTTTACAATTTTAATATTGGTATAAATAAAATCGCCTTTGTCCATAAAAGGCGGCATAGAGCCTTCAGGTTGGGCTTTAAACAATGAGTCCACCATTGTTTTTGTAGATACACTATCACCATTTCTCATTTGCTTAAATATTTTATAATATGCAGGTGGAATGGTTGTTGAATCAAAATGCATAATTTGCGAACCACCTGTTTGTCTTGTATTGGTAAGTACAGAATCTTTTCCAATACCGTATAATATTGATTGAAAGTGCATTTCTAAAAACTCGCCATTTTTTAATATCTCATTCTTTACTTCAGAAATAATTTTATATTCCATTCCATCATCACCCTTTAAATAACCTACATCATTTTGGGCTATGGCATTAAATGATACCATAGTAATTAATAAAGAAAGCAGTTGTTTTTTCATTTTCATAATTTTGTATATCTTCAAAAATACTGATACTCTAGCAAATGTTTACACTTAACTGCAAAGGAAAATTAATTTCTACCGAAATACCTTTAATAATGGGCATTATAAATGCCACACCCGACTCTTTTTATAAAGGAGATTTAGCAAAAGGTATGGACGGAATAATAGCCTTAGCCGAAAAAATGATAACAGATGGTGCTACCATATTGGATGTTGGCGGGCAAAGCACCAGACCAAATAGCGATAGAATTTCTGCCGAAGAAGAAATGGTAAGAGTAATTCCAGTTATTGAAAAGATTCATACAAATTTTCCACAAGCCATTATTTCGATAGATACTTATCAAAGCAAAGTTGCTATTGCAGCAGTACAAGCAGGTGCAAGCATTGTAAACGATATTAGTGGCGGACAAATGGATGCAGAAATGATACTGACAGTTGCTGCCATGCGCAATGTACCTTATATATGTATGCATACAAAAGGCACACCCGAAACCATGCAAGCACAAGCTGTGTATGAAGATGTAACTAAAGAAGTATTGGAATATTTTATTGCTAAGATTGATGAATGTAAAAAAGCTGGTATAAAAGATGTGATTATTGACCCTGGTTTTGGGTTTGCAAAAAATGCGAATCAGAATTATACACTGCTTAAAAATTTATCTATCTTAAAAATGCTTGAAAAGCCAATATTGGTGGGCATTTCTCGAAAAAGTACTATTTATAAAACACTTAATGTTACTGCAGCTGAGGCTTTGAATGGAACAACGGTTTTGAATACATTGGCACTTAATAATGGCGCAAGTATTTTGAGAGTGCATGATGTGAAGGAAGCTATGGAAGCAGTTAAATTAATGGAGCAATATAAAATGTAAACCAATGACTTCAAATTCATGCTTTTGATGTGGCAGTTGGGACAACAACCTCTAAATTCAAGAATTTGCATTTGTAGGAACACGCTTTTGGCGTGTTCAAGACTGCATTCGCCACAGGCGAATTCCTACAAAAGTAACCGCATAAAAAAAGATGCCCTAAAGCATCTTTTTTATATTATCCTAAGTAGGCTTTTAACGCACCACTGTATCTTGCTTTTTGCAAACGCTTGATGGCTCTTTCTTTTATTTGGCGAATACGCTCTTTGGTAAGGTCGTATTTATGTCCAATTTGTTCTATCGTTACGCCGTTTTCTCCATCTAAACCAAAATAAGCATTTACTATTTCTGCTTCTCTCGGGCTCAATGATTTAAGTACACGGCGAATTTCACTTTTTAATGAATCGTGCATTACATCTTCATCTGTTTCGCTGCTGCCTTTTAGCAAATCGCCCATGGCTACATCTTCTGCTTCGTGCACTGGTGCATCTAAAGAAGTATGACGTGTATTGCTTTGGAAAATATTGTTGATTTCAGTTTCACTCATCTCTAGCAATTCTGCAAGTTCTTCGGTAGATGGCTCACGCTCGTGCTCTTGCTCAAAAGCCATATAGGCTTTGTTGGCTTTATTGTATGTACCAATTTTATTTTGTGGCAAACGTACCAAGCGACCTTGCTCTGCTAATGCTTGCAAAATAGATTGACGAATCCACCATACAGCGTATGATATAAATTTAAAACCTTTTGTTTCATCGAAACGCTGTGCTGCTTTTATTAGACCTAGGTTTCCTTCGTTTATTAAATCGGATAAAGAAAGTCCCTGATGCTGATATTGTTTTGCTACTGAAACCACAAAACGCAAGTTGGCTTGCACCAATTTATCTAAGGCACGTTGATCACCCATTTTAATTTTTTGAGCAAGAATGGTTTCTTCCTCTGGTGTAATCATCGATATCTTAGAAATTTCTTGAAGGTATTTTTCAACCGCTTGAGAATCTCTATTGGTTATCTGGGTTGCTATTTTTAATTGCCTCATTGTAAGTAATTAGTTTGCGAATGTTAAATTTTGCTGTAGCAAATGCGTGCAAAGGTACATTTTATAGTCTGCTTTTCAAAAAAATAACTGAAGAATATTTTGTTGTTTGGAGTTAAATACCTATATCAAATACCATGCTAAAAAATAAATTAGGCAATATTTTGTGAGGTGTTTAGATAATGTGGGTAAAAGCTGAAAAAAGATTTACTGCTGAAGGGCTCCCGACAATTATATCGGGACACGTGCGGATAGAAGTGAAAACCGAAGCGCAGCGTAGGTTGTAACGTATGAGCCCGAACAAAAGCACCATAGCGAGGTGAAGATAACAGCCCCAAATTGTATTTGCATTTTTTTTTCTAACACTTTATAAAATCGGTTAATTATATTTGTTTAATGAAGATAGATTTACGCTCAGATACGTTTACAAAGCCATCGGCAGCCATGCTGGAATGTATGTTTACCGCCGAAGTAGGCGATGATGTGTTTGGTGAAGACCCAACGGTGAATGCTTTGGAGGCTTATTGTGCCAATTTATTTGGTATGGAAGCGGCTATTTTTTGCCCAAGTGGCACTATGACAAACCAAATAGCCATTAAGTGTCATACACAACCTGGCGATGAAGTGATTTGCGATAAAGTGAGCCATGTTTATATTTATGAAGGCGGCGGCATTGCTTTTAATAGTGGTGCTCAGGTAAAAACAATTGATGGTATTAGAGGATTGATAACGGCGGAAGATGTGGCTGCTTGCATAAATGCGGATGATGTGCATAAAGCCAATACATCTTTGGTAGTATTGGAAAATACTGGTAACAGAGGTGGCGGTAGTTGTTACCAATTTGAAGAAATACAAAAAATAAAAAAAGTATGTGAAGAAAATGGTTTGAAATTGCATTTGGATGGTGCAAGATTGTTTAATGCTCTAGTGGCAACAAAACAAACCGAAAAGCAATATGGCGAAGTGTTTGATAGTATTTCTATTTGTTTGAGTAAAGGATTGGGCACGCCAGTTGGAAGTGTTTTAATTGGCAAAAAAGATTTTATAAAAAAAGCAAGGCGTGTAAGAAAAGTTTTTGGTGGTGGTATGCGGCAAGCAGGCTATATGGCTGCTGCTGGTATGTTTGCATTGCACAATAATGTAGAACGTTTGGCAAAAGATCATCATCATGCAAAACAAATAGCGCATGCTTTATTGCAAAAAGATTTTGTGGGCAAGATGATGCCAGTGGAAACGAATATTATCATTTTTGAAATATTGAGCGAGGGTGGGCCTGCTGCATTTTGTGAGCGTATGAAACAAAATAATATATACTGCTTACCAATTTCGGCTACGCAAGTTCGTATGGTTACACACTTAGATGTGCATGAGGTTATGGTGGCGCATGTGCTGAGTGTAATACAGGCAATGTAGGTATTAATACAAAGTAGAATTATATTTGCTTTTACATTAAAGCGCTAACCGCAATGCCTTTCTTCTTAAAAGAGTTTACAATTTTTAATCGCAAAATATCTTTTGCTGCTATTTTATGGTTTTCGTTAGCATTAATAGCTGCGGTTATACAACTAAAAAGAGGCGTTGCTGCTTATAACAATTACTTAATATTTAAAGGTGTTTTTTGGCACACAATTGCTCAAAATAATTTGTATGATTACTATAATCTCGAATATTTTGATGTGAATCATTATGGTCCCGTTTTTAGTTTTGTAATTGCTCCGTTTGCAGTTTTACCAAATGTTTTGGGGTGTTTTTTATGGTGTTTTGCAAATGCACTTTTCTTATTTTATGCGGTTAGAAAAT
>JAYTGY010000002.1:0-9276 GCA_043733065.1 Ferruginibacter sp. | reverse complement strand
TTTTAATGCATCTTCTAAATTGGTGAGCGATACTTCTTTTTTTTGAAGGGCTTCTTTTATTTCTTTCTCATCTTCTGTAAGTAGAATACCTTCCTTTAATTCCGATGTAGTTTTTCCTTTATCCCTCAACTTCATTAAACAATGATTTTTAGCAATCATGTACAACCAACTTTTAAAATATTCTACTCTATATTTATGTAGTTCGTTTATTACTTTCAAAAAAATTTGTTGTACAGCATCTTTTGCATCGTCTTCATTTTTAAGATACTTCATAGTAACGCCCAATAATAAACCAGTGTAGCGTTGTAATAAAATACCCAGCCACTCATTATCACCATCATTATAAAATGCATGTAAAACTTCAGTATCGTCTTTATCGTGAAATCGTAATGGCATAAATGCTTAAAGCACAGTTTTTGTTTTATGGTAAGATGAAATTAAATCGAATTTCCATATCGTATGGTTGCTCATATAGAAATATTTTTTGCCGTTGATTCTATTTCTTTTTGCTGTTGATTATTTTTTTTGTCGAAAAATAACATTTTAATAGCCACAACAACAAGTAAAATAGCAAAACATTTTTTTAAAATATCTTGCGATACTGACAGTGCAATTTTGCTGCCAAAAAAACTTCCTACCACAAATGCAATAGCTAAAATACCAATTACATTGAAGCTAATGGGTGTGCCAGCTTTTTGGCAACTGTAATAATATTGCAAAAAACCCAATATACCAACTGGCAGCATTATTAAACCAAGGGAAGTGCCTTGTGCCGTTTGCTGATTAAAGCCCAATAAATATACCAATGCAGGTACTATTACAATGCCACCACCTACGCCCACAATACCGCCTAACATGCCCGCTACTAATCCTACAATTAATAGAATGATGATTGTTTGAGTATCCATTTTTAATTTTTTATTTTCCATTGTTAGGGAAATGTTCTTTATACATTTTTATAGCATCTTCAATTACTTTGTATGCTGTTTCTTTATTTTGAAAATCGTCTATCTCCACAATTTTATTTTCGAGCACTTTATAATTTTCAAAATAATTTTTGAGCACATTGGTAAAATGCTCTGGCAAATCGCTAATATCTTTTAAATGATTTACCGATGGATCGTTTGCCGCTACGGCTATTATTTTGTCATCTTTTTCGCCATTGTCTATCATTTGCATATTGCCAATAACGGTTGCTTTAACTAAGCAAAGCGGATTTATACTTTCGCTGCACAATACTAAAATATCTAATGGGTCTCCATCATCACCAAGGGTTTGAGGTATAAAACCATAATTTATCGGGTAATGAAAAGAAGAATAAATTACCCGATCTAGTTTTAATAAACCAGTGGCTTTATCTATTTCGTATTTGCAACTGCTGCCTTTAGAAATTTCTATGAGTGCATTTACTTGTGTTGGTGCATCAAAACCAAAACCAGCGCCATGCCATGGATGTAGAACGTACATAATGAATATTTTTAAAATTGATTAATAATTTTGAAACCAGCAAAAACCGCAACAATACATAATGCTACACTTGCTAAAATATATACACCCGCAGTTACATAATCACCTTCCTTTATCATTTGCATATTTTCTACACTAAATGCAGAAAAGGTTGTAAAGCCTCCACAAATACCTGTAGCCACAAATAATTTTACTTGTTCAGATATGCCATTACTTTTTTCGCTTAAGCCAAACACAATACCTATGAGTAAACTGCCTGCAATATTAATGAGCAGTGTATTGTATGGAAATGTACTATGTTTTATTATAGATGAAAAAAAATAACGCAACATGGCACCAATACCACCACCAAGCCCAACAAATAAAAAGTTTTTTAGCATATTCATTTTACAGAAGTTGTATCGCTAGTGGTGTATGTAAAATCTACCGACCAAAGTTTATCCTTTTTTACAAGTTTAATATTGGTTGGTTTATTCATGTATGTATTGCTGTAATTAATAATAACGGTAGAATCGTTTACATCTTCCAATTTATTAATGTTGTACGATGCTTTTTTATAGCCTTGTTTTATTTCTGATGTAAGATTTGTTTTGTAATAATTTTTATATGTTTCAAAAGTCTGCATGTTAAGCGAATCTTTTAATAGCAAATTTTCTGCTGCTGCAAAATCTCCATCAAGTGTAGCTCGTATAAAATTTCTACCCACATCCATAGAATTTGTTGGGCGTTTATTATTTTCTTGCTCATTGCAAGAAAATAATGCAATAATAAATACTATAAAAAATAAATTCTTTTTCATGTGTCAAATTTACTGGTAAAAATTTACTTATGGGCATAAAAAAAAGCACTCAATTTTGAGTGCTTTTTTAAAATCGTAATTTACTTAGTGTTTTATTCTCACCGTATCATCAGTTCTTTTCATTTCATTTTCCAAAGAGTCTAAATTTACATTCTTAAACTTTTTCATTATTTCATCCATATTCTCTTTCGAGATATTCAATTTTTCATCCTTTAATGTCTCCATCGACATGTCAAAAAGGCTTTTCATATCAAAAGCAACTTTCCAAACACCATCTTCTTTTTTCATTGGAAAATCAACTGTAACGCCACTTTCTTTGTCTTTTATAGGCAATGTTGCTTCATCTCCATTTATTACCGCTTCGCCAAAAGAAACTTTAGAAGTATCAAATTTATCCATGGAATTAATCTTCATCCCTTTCGCTTTTTTTTCCATAAAATCTAACATAGTTTTACTTTCATCTGTGCAAAGTTCTCTAGCTTTTACCAAATCTTTTTTATACAAGGCTTCTGCAAAAGAAGAAAATACTTTATTGGGCGGCTCTATTTTGTCATTGTTTTTGCAACCAATAAATACGATTGCAATAATTGATACAGCTATTACTTTTTTCATACTACTTTTTATTTTTTTTCAACGCTCTCCTTTAAAAATACTTTTAGGGGCACCTTCTTTTTCTTCTGTAATTCTTACATCATCTTTGTTGTAAGCTTTTATAATTGCTTTTACCAATTTGTGCCTTACCACATCTTCTTCATCCAATTCTATGTGAGATATACCATCAATATTTTTTAATAACCTTGTAGCACGCCACAAACCGCTCTGCATATTTTTTGGTAAATCTACCTGTGTAGGATCGCCAGTAATAATGGCTTTTGCATTTGGCCCAATACGAGTAAGAAACATTTTTATTTGTAGGTCGTTGGTGTTTTGTGCTTCATCCAAAATAATAAATGCATTGTCCAACGTACGTCCACGCATGTAAGCAAGCGGCGCTATCTCTATAATGCGTGTACTCATATAATACGCCAATTTATCTGCGGGTATCATATCATCTAACGCATCGTACAACGGACGCAAATATGGGTCTATTTTTTCTTTTAAATCGCCTGGTAAAAAACCAAGGCTTTCGCCAGCTTCTACCGCTGGGCGAGTAAGAATAATTTTCTTTACCGTTTTATTTTTTAATGCACGCACAGCTAATGCAACAGCCGTGTATGTTTTACCAGTACCAGCTGGGCCAATGGCAAATACAATATCGTTTTTATCGCAAGCTTGCACCATCAATTTTTGATTGGCTGTTCTTGCACGTATTGTTTTTCCATTCGGGCCAAACACCAATACATCATTGGGGTTACGATCTATAAAATTATCTATAGCCGCTTCATCATCGCCACCCAATATTTGCGAAAAATAATTTTCGCTCATGTGCCCACTTCGTTCTAAATATTTTAGAAGAAGATCAATTTTTTCTTTTGCATCTTCAATTTGTTCCGATGCACCACTAAGTTTAATTTGAGTGCCTCTGCTTAAGATTTTGAGGAGAGGAAATTTTTTTTTCAGAATGTCGAGCTTGCCGTTGTTAACTCCGAAAAATTCAATAGGATTTACATTTTCTAAATTGATAATTGCTTCTGTCAATTTTATAACCTTGGTTTAGTTAATGAATATTGTTGTTTCATACAACAATTAGTTTACCCAAATTTAATACATACAACGATTGCTTACTTAACAACATATGCACATTAACATAAAAATGTGCAAAAATTGAGTTTTAAAATTTTCCTACAATTTTAAAGTTAACCAAGCGTGGGGTAAGTCTATTTGGCAAAGCATATACCGTATTAGAAAAATCTTTTATCAATTGAAAAGAAATCGTATTCTCTCTATTTATAAGATTAAACACTTCTAAACTTGCCCAAATATTTTCAAAATTTTTAAACGGATTATGGCTTCTACGTAATGATTTTTCACTTAGCAGTAAAGCGCTAAAACCCATATCTACTCTTATGTATGGCGCAATGATGAGCCCGTTTCTATATTTGGTAGAACCTGGTATATTGTAACTCATGTTGCTTCCGTAAATAGCATTGAGGTGTATTTTAAAATTTTTGTTGGTAGGTAAATAATCTTCTAAATACAATCCAACGGTTATTCTTCTATCGCTTGGGCGGCGTACAAAACCAATGTCGTTTTTTACACTGTCTTTCACTACTTGGTCAAGTGTATTTGCACTAATAATTTCGCCAGCTGCATTTTTATAATCGTAAAAATAATCATCATTCAAATTTTCTTTGGTTCGCATAAGCCCCAAGCTAATCCAACTCTCAGCATCTTTTACCAACTCTCCAAACAAACGAAACTCTATACCAGTGGCATATGCTTTTGCATTGTTGCTTCCAAGGTATTTTATTTTTACATTGTCAATATCGTAAGGCACTACATTGGTCATGGCTTTGTAATAAGCTTCGGTAGTAAGGCGCATTATTCTATTGCCTGGGCCTTTAAAATTATAATCTAAACCAGCTACAACTTGTGCACTTTTTTGTGCTTTTATATTTGTATTTAATGTACCATCTTGCTTTCTCAATTCTCTATAAAAAGGCGGTTGGTCGTACAAACCTGCTGCAAGTTTATATACAATATCTTTTTTGCCAAAAGGTTTGAAACTCAGCTGTGCCCTTGGGCTCAGCAATAATTGTTGGTTTAAACTATTGTAATTAAAACGTGCACCAGCTTGCAAAGTAATATCACTATTTTTTTTGAAGAGCCTTATATTGTCTTGTATGTAACCACTGTATTTTTGAATACTCAAATCGGCAGTACTGTTTTGCACATCGTAAATACTTAAAGCACCTGGTGTATATGGCAAAGAATATCCTGCCGAATCTCTAAACTCAAACTGCGCCAATTTATCTTTTATGTTGGTTTGCTCTGCCGATAAACCCCATTGTATAAAATGATGTTTTGCATCGTAACTGCCCTTGTGGCTTACGTTATACACATCTATGTTCAATAAATTCCTTGCATAGTTTTGGTATGCACCAGCACCAAGCGGGTTGGTTATTTGCCCAAAAGTTGGACTAGCATTATCAAAATCTCTATCGCCAAAAAGATAAGCAGCAGCTATGTCCACATTTTCTTTTTCTGCATCTTTAAAACGGCTGAGCATCCATTTTAGTTTTGTTTTTTTATTGAGCGTTTGCAAAACCGATAAACCAATTAAGCTTGTTGTGTATGCATCTTTTTCTTGCCCTTCAAAATATACATCTAGCCCAAGGTTGGCAGTAAAAAATGGCGAAAAAACAGACGATGTTTTCTTTACGGATTCAGGAAAATAAGTAAAACGAGATGCAGAAATAATGCCCAATAATTCTATTTGTAATTTATCTGAAATTTTATACGTAAAAAACCCTTGTGCATCCGATGCCGATGGAATGTATGCACCAGTAGTTGGTTGATTGCTCAATATATTTCTGTTGCTTTTATTGCGCACGGCTGCGAGGAAAGATAATTTTCCATTTTTAGAACTGCCTTCCAATTGCAAACCTTGCTCCAATAAACTCACATAAGCACTACCGCCAAATCGAGTTGGTTTTTTATATTGTATGTCCAACACGCTACTCATTTTATCGCCATACTTACTTTGAAAACCACCAGTGTAAAAATTTACATTCCTCGTCATCTCAGGATTGATAAGGCTTAAGCCCTCTTGTTGCCCACTGCTTACAAGGTACGGTCTGTAAATTTCAAAGTCGTTTATGTAAATTAAATTTTCGTCGTAGTTGCCACCACGCACATTGTATTGCGATGTAAGTTCGTTGTTGCTACCCACCAAAGTTTTTATTAATCCCTCTACACCGCCAACAGTGCTTGGTAAAATAACTGCTGTCTTTGGATTTATTTTTACAAGACCAATTTCTTTTCTTTCTTTTTCGCTGCCCACCGTTACCACATCCAATGTTTTACCACTTCTTTTTAATTGTATAAAAATATTTTCTACCTCATCGTTGCTCAAAAAGAAATTCTTTTGCTGCTCTGCAAAACCAGCATACGAAAATATAAGCGCCAACGATTTTTGCGCAGGTACTTTTATAGAAAACGTTCCACTATCGCTAGAAACGATGCCAGAATTTTTTCCAAGAATAACAATAGAAACTTTATTTAATGGCATATCATTTTCATCGAGCACTTTACCAGTAATGGTTGCGTATTTTGTTTGCGCAGCGGCCGAAATGCTAAAAATAGACAATAGTAAAAAAGCAAAAAATCTCATGGGTTGAAGGTAGAAA
This sequence comes from Ferruginibacter sp., assembly GCA_043733065.1. GTDB lineage: Bacteria > Bacteroidota > Bacteroidia > Chitinophagales > Chitinophagaceae > Ferruginibacter. The sequence goes on along the minus strand of JAYTGY010000002.1, from coordinate 2,721 downwards.
AAAAATGATAAATATTAATGGATAATTTTTTAAGGGTAGAATTAAAAATATCGCAGTTTGTGAATAGGGTTGTCAACCTTAATTGGTAATTTCAAAATAAATGTACTCTGTAAAGGTTGACAACCCTTGCAACATTTTTAAATGCAACCTTTTTTAATAGCCAATTGATAATTTTTTAATACGCTGCTGTTGAATATGAAGAAGATTTGGGGCTATCAGCATTGTACATTGGTCAACAATAGTCCGGGCTTTTCGTTACAATCTTTTGCTCGTACCTCGCAATCCCGCATTTTAATTGCGGGACCACTCCAATCCCGCACGTGTCCCGATATTTATGTCGGGAGCCTTTCATCAATATATCTTTTTTCAGCTTTGTAGATGCATTAGATTGTGCATTAGATTAATTTATTCAATATAAAACCTTACGGAACTGCAACCCCACTACTTTCTGCCCAAAGCGCAAACCAATCTTGCAATTCCATTTCTACTGTTGTTGCTTTCATCAAATTGGCAATTCTAGTTTTGTCTGCTGTACCAAATACTGGTAAAATATTTGCTGGATGTTTTAAAATCCAAGTCAATAAAATTAAATCTGTAGTAACGTTGTACTTTTCTGAAAAAATGGCTGCAAGTTTTTTTATTCGTGTTGTTTGTGCATCATCTTTTTTAAAAATATTTCCCATTGGCGCCCATGCCATGGGTATAATATTGTTGGTTTGCATATGGTCTAAACTTCCATTGAGCATGGCATCATATTGCGTAATAGAAAATTCAATTTGGTTATAACTAATATTTGTTTTTGTTTGTATCAAATCTGTTTGCTGTGGCGTAAAATTAGAAACACCAAAGGCTAATATTTTGCCAGCGCTTTTTAGTTTTTCAATAGCTTCTGCAATTTCATTGGCATGCATGAGTGGGCTAGGTCTGTGTAGCAAAAGCAAATCTAAATAATCTGTTTGTAAATATTTTAATGATTGCTCTACCGACCATATAATGTAATCTTTGGAATAATTATAATGTTTCACTACATTTTTTCTTTCTTCATTCAGCATTTGAATACCACACTTAGAAATGAATTGTACCTTTTGCCTATCAATATTGCTTTTTCCAAAAGCTTTACCAAAAGCGTCTTCGGTGGTATAATCTCCATAAATATCGGCATGGTCAAAACTGGTAATATTATTTTCTATACAGCAATGCATCAGCTCTGCCATTTGAGTAGTGTTGTAATTTTTGCCCCAAATACCCCATGTCATTGTGCCTGCAATAATGGGGGAGAAAGTTGTTTTGTTCATATGGTTTATCCTATACTTTATTTGTAAAATTCATTATCTAGTTCATGTAATTTATAATTTACAACTGAATCTTCCAATTCGTCTACAACTCTTTTTCTAAGATTTTCTATTAACTCTTCTTCCGTATGTTTTTTGGGGTTTATTAAGTTAATGGCTTTTTCAAGAATTACTGCATTTTTTGTATTGCCAGTTTTTTTAAAATACCGTAAAGTCTCAAAACAATTTTGTTCCGACGAATTGAAAAAATATTGATTGAGTCCGCCATTGTTTACTTCAGCTTCAAATTCATCAGAATCTGCATGAGCAACTATTTTTTCTAGCCCCTTTCCTTTTAAATCTTTTTTTAGGTTATCATAGGTGTTCACCTTTTTTTCGTTTGAGTTGCAAGAAGAATTTAAAAGGGTTAGAAGAACGAATGATGGAAATAATATTTTCATAAATAGCGTTTTCAATTTTTTAAATTGGTTTAATATCAATGGATATTTATTACAAAATCTAATGCATAATCTATTTGATAATAAAAGCTGAAAAAAGGTTTATCGCCCAACCAGCGGCGGGATAGAAGCGGCACCGAAGCGTAGCGCAGGTACAGCGTATAGCCCGTACAAATGTTCAACAAAGTTTCTTTCGCTCACCGCACCAAAAAATAAAACTAAATATTTTTCAATTTTGCAATCATATCCAACGGGTCGGCGGCTTTAAAAACGGTATTGCCAGCTACGAGTACATGCGCACCAGCATCTACAATTGCTTTAGCATTTTGTAAAGTTACACCGCCATCTATTTCTATTTTTACGGAGAGGTTTTGCTCATCTATCATGCGGCGAAGCTGTGTAATTTTTTGTAAAGTATGTGGTATAAAAGATTGCCCGCCAAAGCCAGGGTTTACACTCATCATACACACCACATCTATATCTGCTAAAACATCTTTGAGTGCATCTATGGGTGTATGTGGGTTTATGGCTACGCCTGCATGCATGCCGAGTTGTTTTATTTGTTCAATATTTCTGTGCAAGTGCGGGCAGGCTTCTATGTGTACGCTAAGGTTGTTGGCGCCAGCATCTCTAAATGCTTCGGCATAGCGGTCGGGGTTTTCTATCATTAAATGTACATCGTTGTATTTTTTAGATGCACTTGTTATAAATTTTGCAACCATAGCACCAAAACTAATATTGGGCACAAATACGCCATCCATTATATCTATATGAAACCAATCGGCCACACTGTTGTTTAGCATGTCGCACTCGGATTGTAAGTTTAAAAAATTTGCTGCGAGCAGGGAAGGGGCGATTAGTAAAGACATTGTTTGTTGTTTGTTGTTAATTTGTTTCTCGTTAATTCGTTTCTCGTTAATTCGTTTCTCGTTAATTCGTTTCTCGTTAATTCGTTTCTCGTTAATTCGTTTCTCGTTAATTCGTTAATTCGT
>JAYTGY010000001.1:0-4942 GCA_043733065.1 Ferruginibacter sp. | reverse complement strand
TAACCGTGGCGTAGAGATATTCGTAATAGCTGATTTAAAAGAAATTAAAAATATACGCCTACTTTTATACTTTTATACGTATATTTAAATGTAAATATTTTATTATGACTGTAAAATTAAATTTAACGATTGACGAAGATGTTGTAAAACGAACCAAACAGTTTGCTAAAAAAACAAATACATCCATTAGTAAAATGGTGCAGGAATATTTGGATAAAGCTACCCAAAGCACAAAAGCCGATAAAAAAAGCTTCGTAGAAAAGTATGCTGGATCTTTAAATGGACAATTGAATGATAAAGAAGTAAAAAGGCTATTAGACCAAAGAGTAAAAGATAAATATGGCTACTAAACTTTTTTTGGATACCAATATTATTTTGGATGTATTGGATACTGAACGTCCATTTTCGAAAGAAAGTCAAATTTTATTTGGCTTAATTGATGCTGGAACTGTATTAGCCTATTTTTCTGAATCTGTTATTACCACAACCGATTATATACTTATAAAAATATTTTCCCGTACACAGCGAATAAATATAATAAACGATTTACTTAAGCTAGTAAATGTAATTGAATGCACAAATAGTATTGTGCAAAATGCAATAATAAAAAATGAAACCTATATTGAAGATGCTATTTTATACGAATTGGCAAATAACCAAAAGCTAGATTATTTTATTACCAACGATAAACAAGCATTAAAAAAATTGGCTACTAAAAAATTACCTATTGTAAGTACTAAAGAATTTTTAAGGTCTATAAAAGTTTAAAATAATTTTTAATAAAATGCCGCATGCAATATTTGCAGCGGCATTTTGTTTTGTACACTTCCCCCAAAGTAAGTGAGTTTACTGTCTCGGCGGGGTTTTCACACAAATAATCTTTGAAATATATAAGTGCTAACTGTGAAACCCCGACGTGGAAAAGAAGCCCCAATTATTAGATACTCAATTGTAGAAAGTATGATGTACTTCATACAAGAAAATATTACTTTCCATAGCATCATTCTAATGATGATAAGTTTGGTTTAAGAAAGGTTAAGCTCTCAGCATGCGTCGGGATTTCGCAACAAACTTTTTTATAGTCTAGTGTTTCGGCTTGCGAAAACCCCAAGAGACGTAAGTTTTAGTATGCTTACTAAATTGCAAACCATTAATAAAGTATCTCCATCATTTATTTTTTGCCAACGTTGTGGTAAGTGTTAACAAAAAAATAGTTTCCTCTTTTGCAATTACGCTGTGTGGAATGCCCTTATGCAATGCCAACATTTGCCCGCTGCTTAATTCAACAATCTGTTCATCGGTTGTAAATAAAATATTGCCTTCCAGCACTTGTACACTAATCATTGCGTCTGCAGTATGTTTTATCATTTCAGCATTTTTATGCATTGCCATAAGTACAATACGCAAACCATCAGTTTTAAAAACTGTTATGGCGTTGCGGTCACTGTCTTTCCATGCTTTCTCCTCTCTAATCTGTTTAGTAAAACTGCGAAGGTCAATTGTAACCAAAGCTGCATCCACAATACGTTCCCCTTGCGGACGTTGCTTGGTAGCGTAATTAAATTTTTCATTCATTTGGTGATTTTGTTTAAATTTTATTTTAAAATATTTACTTCTTTTCGCTTTCTACTACTTCCTTTAATTTCTTTAATACAGCTTTCAAATTTAAAATTAGCTTTCAAAAAAATAAAAAAAGCATTTGTAAATAAGTGAACGAAGCTGTATTGACTTTTGTTCATTGCCAATCTCAGATTGTTTTATTGCCCATTGATTTTTGGAAAGGACTTTGGATTTTAGAAAAAAAATAAGAAACTTTGTTACCGATGTGGATGTTTACAGTAATCGTGTTTATTATCTTTTACCTATTGTACCTGACAAGAATAACCGAAGATAATTTTATGATGTTGAGCAGAAACCGTTTGAGGAAGTTGCATTTTGGATCAAATGAAATGGCGATAAATAGAAAGTTTAAAAATCAATTATTTCAACTATACAATATAGATATGCACAACATGTATCTTTTTTTGCGGGCATTAAATAAGCCCGAGAGTTTCTGGCTTCTTAATATTTATTAAAATGTATTAATCCGATTTGCGACTTCCTCTTGTAAGTGCCACCAACAATAAAATAAAAACGGCACCACCCACTATCCAAACCCAAGGAGTTGCATACCAGTTGTCGGTTCCTTTATTAGTATTTATGTTAACATCAATTTTCTTTGTTTCCTGTGCAATAACAGCTATTGTACTGTACAAAGCAGCAATAAAAAATAAGATTGTTTTTTTCATTTTAATTATTTTTAAATTGTTTAAATTAAGTTTGTTCAATTACCATTACAAAGATTTAAGATATTCCACCAAATCTTTTTTCTCCTCTTCTTTTAAAGAAAGTTTTTTAAAATCGTTGTAATGGTTTACTACATCCATTAATGTTGCAAATCTTCCATCATGATAAAAGCCACCCTTTGTATGTGTCCACAATCCTTTTAAACCTTGTGTAACGTAAGTATTATCTGGTGAGCGGTTAGCTTGAAAATTATCAATGCCAATATCAGATGCTTTGTGTGTGTTCCAGCCCGGCTCAGTAAATAATGGCGGAACATGACAGCTTGCACATTGTGCTTTATTGTTAAACACCATCATGCCCCGCTGAGCGGCTTCTTTATTAAAACTTCCTTCGGGTGCTTTTGGTGAAGGAATAGCTAATTGATAAAATTGCAGTGCAGGTAATTTAGCAGTTACCATATCAGGATTATTGCGTTTATTTCCTGCTTTTGTTTTGGCTGCTACTGGATATTTTTTCGCATTGTTTAGTCGCTCATCAAAAAAAGTTCCATTACCTACTAATTCAAGATTGGCAACATAAGCATTCCAGTAAGTAACGTCGCCCCAGCCACCAGTCCAAGTATGCAGCGTATGACCAGCATGGCCAAATGCTTCAGGAATTAATGTTGCTGCAGATTTCCCATCGGGTCTAAATGCTTTGCCATCTAAATTAAGCAAAGCATCAAATTTGCCAGGACCCCAACTTGCTAAAACTTTTTTTACTGTGGCTAAATCCGCACCCAGAGCATCAGTAATTGGTTTTAAATTTGGAGCCATAGATACAATTGCTCCAACGTTTAAATCTCTGTTTGCCCATCCGTCTAAGCGATGGCCAATGCCGGGAGCAAATGCATCATCAACTGTGGAGTGACATGATGCACAGGTGAGCCCGATGGACACCAGATTTTTTTTATCATCAAAAGTTCCTTTTACACCAACTACAGCATTGAGTTGTAAAAGTGTAAGTGTAACTGCAGGGTCGTCTAAATTTACTTTGCCAGCTTTAATGGCTGCTGCCACATCAGCAGGAATAACATCCATATCAACTTTTAAACCTGCGCCCAATGCAGCTTTTGGAGAAAGTCCTGCTCCAATACCACCATTTTTTTCTCCTGCAATTGCTTTGTTTAATTGTAGTTTATCTGTCCAGTAAGCTTCATCTCCGAAAGTTTCAAAACGAAATGTTTGCTTTCCTTCTGCAAGCATTTGTTTGGCGTTGTCTGAAATAGGGTCATCACTTTCTTTTTTATCGGCAGATGGTTGTGCAGACGTAGAATTTGTACATTGGATAAGCGATATAGATATTGTAACAATAAAAATGAGGCCTAAAAAAACAAGGATTATTGAATGCTTTTTCATTTTACTAAAGTTTATGTAATTTAGTAAATGTAAAAAGGTTAAAAAACTAAAGTGTTACATAATTTCTTAAAAGGATTGTATTATTCACACATCCAGTTAAAGGCATCCAAAATTAGTGCCTTGATTTTTAGACAAGCTAAAAAATAAATTTATTTAAAAAAAATCTCAAAGAGGGAAATGATTGCCCAAAGAAAAAATATTGAAAAGAGTATTTGTCTTACACGATGTTCAATCGATACGACAATCTCCGTTAGAATGACGCACAACAATTTTATTTATTTCACCTCCTGCATATCTACCAGCCGCTTATAAAAACCATCTTGCCCTATCAAGCCATTGTGCGTACCACGCTCTACAATTTCGCCTTTTTTTAGTACCAGTATTTCGTCTGCATGCTTAATGGTGCTTAGTCTGTGGGCAATTACAATTGATGTTCTATTCTCCATTAAATTATTTATGGCATCTTGTACCAAGCGTTCGCTTTCGGTATCAAGAGATGATGTAGCTTCGTCTAAAATAAGTATCGGAGGATTTTTTAAGACCGCTCTTGCAATGGTTAGTCGTTGTCTTTCGCCGCCACTTAGTTTACTTCCTCTATCACCAATATTGGTATCATAACCTTGTTCTTTTTTTTCAATAAACATATGAGCGTTGGCTATTTTTGCGGCATCTACAATTTCATCTCTGTTGCAATTTTCCATACCTAATGCAATGTTATTTGCAATACTATCATTAAACAATATCGGCTCTTGCGTTACAATACTCATAAGACTACGCAAAGAAAATAAGGAGTAGTCTTTTATGTTCACACCATCCACCAATATTTCTCCAGCACTTGCATCATGAAAGCGTGGTATTAAATCTGCCAATGTTGATTTACCTGCACCACTGCTGCCCACAAGCGCAATGGTTTTTCCTTTTTCTACTTTAAAATTGATGTTTTTTAAGATGGCTACTTCATCATAATAAAAACTTACGTTTTTAAATTCTATGCTTTCATTAAATGTTGTTATTTGTTTTCCATTGGGGTTTTCATTTACCGTTACTGGTGCATTTAAAACTTGTTGTATTCTTTCTATTGCAGCAGTGCCTCTTTGTAAATTGCTGAATGCACCAGATATACTTTTTGCTGGGTCAATAATGTTGAAGAACAAAGCCATGTAGGCTAAAAACATGGCACCGTCTAAATGTATATTTGGGTCGTGCCCTAAAACTTTTTGCCCGCCATACCAAAGTATAGCCGTAAACATTGTTACGCC